>CAYTUL010000200.1:0-7268 GCA_964441135.1 uncultured Desulfobacteraceae bacterium
GTTTATCCCTTTTCTCTTCGAAAAAAGGGCCCTGATGTTTGACCTCGGCGGATTGCAGGCCCTTTCCGCAAAAGATCTGCTGAAGGTCTCCCATGTATTTGTCACCCATACCCATATGGACCACTTCATCGGATTCGACGACCTTATCCGGGTTTTTTTGGGACGTGAAAAAGAGATCTTCCTTTTTGGGCCGCCCGGGTTTTTCGGCCATGTGGAAGGGAAACTGGCAGGCTACACCTGGAATCTTGTAGAGGAATATGAAAACAGTCTGAACATCCGGGTGACGGAGGTTCATCCGGACAGGGCGAGCACCAGGGTATATGTGTGCAAGGACCGTTTCAGACCCTCCGAATCAAAGGCTGAAGGCCCGTTTGCCGGAATCCTGCTTGAGGAGCCCTCCTTTCGTGTGGAAGCGGGTTTTCTTGACCATCGTATCCCCTGTCTGGGCCTGTCTCTCGTAGAACATTTTTATGTGAATATTATAAAAGAGGGGCTAAGGAAGTTAGGACTGCCCGTGGGACCATGGATAAACCTTTTTAAAAAGGCCCTGTACGCAAAAGAAGGACCTGACAGAGAATTTATCGTCAAATGGAAAGAGGGCGGAGCCGGTGTAAGGGAGAGAAGATTCAAATTAGGCGAACTGGCGGAGGAAATTGCTCGAATCTCTCCAGGGCAGAAGATAACCTATATCACCGATGTCATTGGAAGCCCCGAAAACATGGAAAATATCGTCGCCCTCGCTAAGGAAGCCGACCACCTCTTCATAGAGGCCGCTTTTATGGATTGTGACAGGGCCGCTGCAAAGAAAAAGTACCACCTGACAGCCAGAGAAGCCTGAGAGATTGCGAGAAAGGCCCGCGTGAAACAATGGACCCTGTTTCATTTTTCTCCCCGATACAATTATCGCTCCGAAGAGTTGAAAAGGGAGGCCATGGATGCCTTTTTAGGCCTTTAGGGTTCTCAGCATCTCGCCATATATATGGGGATTGGAAGCCACAATATTTTTATTAAAGGGGCTATAGGCCTCCCCTGCATAATTGCTCACGATTCCGCCGGCCTCTTCAACGATGAGGCTTCCAGCGGCCGTGTCCCAGGGGTGAAGGCCTTCTTCCCAGAAACCGTCAAACCTGCCCGACGCGACATAACAGAGGTCAATGGCCGCGGACCCGGGCCTCCGAACCCCCTGGGAGAGGACCACCATCTTTTTAAATAAATCCATAATCGGTGCAGGGTTCCTGCAGACGCTGTAAGGAAAGCCCGTTGCCACAAGGGCCTCCTTTAACTTGGGTATATTCGAAACATTCACTGGATGGCTGTTTAAGAATGCCCCACTCCCTTTTCGGGCCTCAAACAGCTCGTTCAGATAGGGGTTGAAGACCAGGCCGAGAACGATTTTATCCTTTATTTGAAGGGCTATGGAGACCGCGAAGAAGGGAAAGGAATGGGCGTAATTCGTCGTGCCGTCCAAAGGATCGATAATCCAGGTTCGTTCGGAACCCTGGTCATATGCACCGGCTTCTTCCGTTAGAATGCTGTCTGAAGGGAAATTGCCCCTTAGAATGTACAGAATCGCCTTTTCTGACTGAAGATCCGCTTCCGTCAACAGATCGATCTCCCCTTTTTTGGTAATCCGGTCAATTTTACCGAAGAGATCCTTCAAGATTCTGCCGGATTTCATGGCCGCCTGCCGGGCCACGGTTTGTTCTTTTTCCCACATTTATTTGAGTTACTCCTTAAAATGGGCTATATTTACCATTCAAGATAGTACTTGACAACCGTTGTTTTGGATGATAGCCAGATAAATTTTGATTTAAAAGCTCCTTGTTCCGTTTCACGGATTTTTCTCCTGCTTTCATGATCCTTTTTCGCGTAAGGATCCCGCGGGATCGAAGGACGAAAAAACGGGGATCCGGGACCAAATCTTTTTCATAGATAATGTCCGAAAGGAGAGCGAAATATGAGACATTATGAGATTATCTATATTGCGGACCCCAACCTCTCTGCCGAAGAGTATCGTGAGGTAATTGGAAAGTTTAATGACGTAATAGAAAAGCAGAAGGGCATGGTTATTAAGACCCAGGAATGGGGAAAACAGAGAATGGCCTACGAGGTAAAGAAGTTCAGTTATGGTTTCTACCTGCTTATCGATTTCTGCGCCGAACCGGGAGTTACCGCCGAACTCGAGAGAAATTTGAAACTCGATGACCGGATACTTAAATTCCAGACCGTTAAATTAGCCGATAAGGTCGATCCTCAGGAGTTGATTAAAAAAGAGGAAGAGGCTAAAAAAGTGAGGACTGCTGAAGAGGAAAAGCCGGTCGAAGAAGGCACCGCGGTCCAGGACCAAGGGATATCAAAAGAGGGCGAGGTGAAAGATGGAGAGAAATAATAACAAGCGCAGGGGCATGGCCTTTCACAGGAGGAAGGTCTGCAGATTTTGTGCGGACAGCAGCATTATTATCGATTATAAAGATCCGAGGATGCTCAGGCTGTTTACCACGGAGCGGGGGAAAATCGTTCCGAGAAGAATTTCCGGGAACTGTGCCAAGCATCAGAGGGTTATTACCGTCGCCATTAAAAGAGCAAGGAATATCGCTCTCTTACCCTATACCACAGCCGTAGTAAGGTAGGTTTATTGTAAAATGATTTTGACTGTTTCGGGGGATTTATGCCCGAGAGACAAGATCAAACCCGGGATTTGAAATATTTTGGCCTTTCATGATATTTTTGGATTGCCTGTCCACAGAGAAATAAAAATTTCCAATATTATGGGGTGTGCGGGTTCTGTTCTCCTTCTCCTCCTGGTCTCCGCCTGGATACCTTTTATAGGCCCTTTTTTCAGTCTGCTTCTACCTCTGCCCTTTCTCTTCTATTCGAGCAAGTTCGGGCTGAATCAGGGTCTAATCACCGCCCTGATCACTCTTTTTATCGTAGGTCTGGTCGCCCGGATAACAGGCTACGCCCAGGTTATTGTTTTTTGTCTTGAATTCGGCATAGTGGGCCTTATCATTTCGGAGATTTATAGAAGAGAATTATCCTTCGGCCTGACCATTTTCTGGGGGACCGTGCTGATGCTCCTTATCGGCATGGTCTTCTTAGTGGTTATGGGCCTTATAAAAGGCATGGGACCAATCGAGTTGATTCTGAACTATTTTCTGTCCAACCTGAACAAAACCATCGATTTATACAAGGACATGGGAATGGAGCCGGAGAAGGTAATCCAGTTAAAGGAGTTCGGCAGGATAATAAAAAACTTCATCTCGCGGCTTTATCCGGCTCTTTTCATCGTTGGAACGGGTTTCGTAATATGGATTAATGTGGTGATAAGCAGGCCAATATTCCGGTTAGGAGGGATTAAATACCCTGACCTGGGTCAAACGGACAGATGGCAGGCACCGGAATTCCTGGTGTGGGGGGTCATTGCCGCAGGATTTTCTTTATTTTTACCGGTAGCGGGTATAAAATTCGTAGCCATAAACACACTGATTGTGATATCGGTCATATATGTCTTTCACGGCCTTTCCATCATCATGTTCTTTTTTAATAAACACAATCTTCCTTCATGGATCCGGTTCGGGGCCTATGCCCTGATCGCAATCCAGCAGATATTTTTAATAGTCTTGGCCCTGGCAGGACTATTTGATCAATGGATTGACTTTAGAAAAATCCATAAGAAAGCGGCACGTTAAGCCGGTATCTTTTCCGTTGTTGCAATTATCATGTTACAGGAGTCCATTATTTGATATAATGAATCATTCGTGTTTCGATTTAGATATTTTTTAATAGAAAATATCGGTGGTTAGAGTCTATACTCCCTAAAATAGTCTATGTGCCGGCGTACTGGAGCAATGGAATGCTGGAATAAAGGGTTTAGGGGAATCATTATTCCATGACTGATGTGAAAGAACGATCCTTATAAAGCCGTTAAGTTATAATGGATTGGACATTTTCCGAGTCAATATGGAGGTTATTCAATGAAGGTTATTTTAAAACAGGACATAGAAGATCTGGGCCTCGAAGGGAATATCGTGGATGTGGCAAAGGGGTACGCGAGAAACTATCTCATTCCCAAGGGGTTTGCCCTGATGGCCAGTAATCAGAATGTCAAGCTGATGGAAATGCAGCGAAAAAAGATAGAAATAAAGAGGATAAAGGCAAAAGAGATAGCCGAAAGGATCAAAGAAGAGATAAAGGACCTATTGATCACCATATCCCAGAAGGTCGGGGAGGAAGAGAAGCTATACGGCTCGGTAACCAGCATGGATATCGCCGAACAGATGGAGGCAAAGGGGATCAGCATTGACCGGAGAAAGATCATGCTGGACAAGCCCATAAAGAGTCTCGGTGATTTCGATGTGCCCATTAAGCTCCACCCGGAGGTAACCGGTACGATAAAGGTCGCCGTCGTCCCTGAAGAATAGAACATGAATGAGATAGGTTAATCCTGCAGATGCAACAGGTCAAAGAGAATACAGCCCCGGCCTCCATCCGGGTTCCGCCCCATAACATGGAGGCTGAACAGTCCATACTCGGCGGGATTCTGATCAATAATGACGCCCTGAACCAGATCATGGATATCCTGACCGCCGACTGTTTCTATAGGGAGGCTCATACGCATCTGTTTCACGGGATGGTTGGACTTTATAACAACAACGAGCCCATCGATCTCATCACTCTTTCCCAATACCTTACGGAAAAAAACCTTCTGGATAAAGCGGGAGGAATGGATTACCTCACTTCCCTGGCGGACGCCGTATCCACGTCGGCCGGGATAACCTATCATGCCGAGATCGTACGGGATCTGGCCGTGCGAAGAATGCTCCTCACCCAGTGTTCGGCCATATCCGAGTCCTGTCTTCAGGGCTGGCAAAGCACGGATGAGCTCCTTGACGTGGCCGAGCAGTCCATATTTGATATCGCGGAGGAAAAGGTCGGTGAAGGCTTTTCTTCTATGGAGAGCGTGGTAAAGGAGAGCTTTAGGAAGCTTGAGAGCGTTGCCGAGTACGACGGGTTCATAACAGGCGTTCCAACGGATTTCAAAGACCTGGACCGTCTAACTGCGGGTCTTCAGCCGTCGGATCTTATCATTATCGCGGGCAGGCCCAGTATGGGAAAAACGGCCCTTGCCCTGAATATCGCCTACAATGCGGCCAAAAAGACCCGGAAAGGGGTGGCCCTGTTTTCCCTTGAGATGTCCAAGATGCAATTAGGCCTGAGACTTTTAGGTTTCGCGGCACAGATCAATGCCAACAAGTTGCGTACGGGTACCTTAAGGGACAGGGACTGGATACAGTTGACGGATGCCGCGAATCAGTTGGCCGAACTTCCCATATACATTGATGATACTTCGGGGGCCGGTGTCCTTGAAATGAAGGCAAGGTGCAGGAGACTGCTCAAGAAAAGGGATTTAGCCCTCGTTGTTATTGATTACCTGCAGCTTATACAGGGCAGGAGATCGGCGGAATCCCGGCAGATCGAGATATCGGAGATTTCCAGGTCCCTTAAGGCCCTTGCCAAGGACCTGAATGTGCCTGTGTTGGCCCTTTCCCAGTTAAACAGGAAGGTCGAGGACCGTCCCAATAAGAGACCCCAGTTGGCAGATCTCAGGGAGAGCGGCGCCATTGAGCAGGACGCCGATGTGATCGCCTTCATCTACAGGGATGAAATGTATCATCCCACGACAGAAGACAACCGGAATATAGCCGAGATTATCCTGGCCAAGCAGAGGAACGGACCCACAGGCTATTTTAAATTAACCTTTCAACAGGAATACACCCGTTTCAGGGATTACATCGAAGAAGACACCTATTATCAAGAGGCCTGAGACATAGACAGAGTACAGGGCAAAACAGGTGGCCTCAAAGCCAGTCAAGTCAAGCGTCTTCAAAATATCTACCGCCGGAGAATATCCGGGCATGATATCATTTCCCGGGAATTGACCCGTCAGATATCCTCCCTGTCCTTTGAGATGAAAAGACAGATAGCCCTCATCGTAACCCGGAAGGGAGAGGTGGCCTTCGTGATTGTTGGCGACGACAAACGCATATTGATCCCGAACCTCGGAAGGTACCGATCGGGTGCGGGCCGTCTCAGGGGACTCCGATGCATCCATACCCATCTGCACGGCGAGCCCCTTTCACAGGAAGATGTCACGGATCTGGTCCTTCTGGGTCTCGATCTCATGGTATGCATTCAGGTAGGCGAGGAAGGGATCCCCGGTTCCATTTCCTATGCCCATATATTACCGGAAAATCATAATAAACAGGGGTGGCAGGTGACAAGGGTCCCCGATGCCGGGCGATTGAACATCAATTTCAACGAATTTATTCAATCCCTTGAGGATGAGATCGCGGGGAAGAACCGGGGAAGGATCCTCACAAGGGGGGAAAAGGCCGTGCTTGTGGCCGTGAGCACGGGTCCTGCCCGGCATGCATGGGAATCCCTGGAGGAATTAAAGGCTTTGGCGAGATCCAATAACCTGGAGGTGGTGGATGTTGTCCTGCAGAATGTAAAGAAAGAAAACCCCAAATTTTTAATGGGAAAGGGCAGATTAACCGAACTGGTCATTCGATGTGTTCAGACGGGCTCGAACCTGCTGATCTTCGATAACGAGTTGACACCGGCCCAGGTCAAGAGCCTGACCGACTATACGGAACTGAAGATTATTGACAGGAGCCAGCTTATCCTTGACATATTCGCAAGAAGGGCCGTTACCCGGGAAGGGAAGATTCAGGTGGAACTGGCCCAGTTAAAGTACCTCCTGCCGAGACTGGCCACCAAAAATACCGCGATGTCCAGGCTCACCGGAGGGATCGGGGGCAGGGGGCCCGGTGAGACCAAGCTGGAGATCAATCGCAGGAGGGCCAGGGAGCGGATTGCGAGACTGAACAGGGAGCTTGTAAAGATCGGGAAGCAGAGGCAGGAGAGGAGGAGGTTAAGGAATGCCAAGAGGCTCCCCATTATCTCGATCGTGGGATATACGAACGCGGGCAAATCAACCCTTCTCAACACCCTGACCCGCAGTCATGTGTGGGCCGGTAACCGCCTGTTTGAAACCCTGGATACCAGCAGCAGGCGCCTCAGGTTTCCGAGGGAGAGGGAAACCATCATCACCGACACGGTGGGCTTCATCAGAAATCTTCCGGAAAGCCTGATGGAGGCCTTTTCCGCCACCCTGGAAGAGCTCCATGATGCGGACCTCCTTCTTCATGTGGTCGATGCAGCGAGTCCCAGGATGGAAGAGCAGGTAAGGACCGTTGAAGATGTCC
>CAYTUL010000201.1:0-7248 GCA_964441135.1 uncultured Desulfobacteraceae bacterium
GGGTTTTGAGTATGCGGTTCCAACAATCGGCCCTGCTACAAGCTATCATCAGGGAACCCTCAATATGATCCATAAAATCGCACCCAATGATAAGAAAGTAGAACTGGCCAATGAAGAATCCGAGTTCGCTAAAATGGTCATGCGGGGCGCCAAGGAGCACGCCGGGAAACTCGGATTCCAGATTGTCTTCGAAAGGACCTACCCCAAGGGGGTCACGGATCTTACGCCCCTTCTCTCAGCCTTAAAGGTCTCCAAGCCTGATTTTATCCTCGGGGGCGGACACTTTGAAGACGGCCAGTTGTTTAACCGGCAGATGGCCGACATGGACCTCGACACAAAGGCCTTGTCCCTTATCGCGGCCGCCACCCTCCCCGCTTTTTATGAAGCCCTGACGAACATGGCGGAAGGAGTTATGGGGCCGTCCCATTGGGAATACGGTGTAAAGTATTCGGAAGCCGAGGCCAAAAAAGTGGGCATGCAATGGATCGGTCCCGACCAGAATGATTTCGTGGCCCTTTTTAAAAAAGTTTCGGGCAAGGATATTATTCCGGACTATCACGCGGCGGAAGCCGGAGCCCAGGTGCTGGCCTATGTTTTAGCGGCTGAAAAGGCCGATTCCCTTGACCCGGCCCGTGTAAGGGCCGCCCTCGGCGAATTAACCTTCATGTCCTTCTATGGCGGCTGGAGTATCGATAAAACCGGAATGCAAACCGGTCACTCCATGGTGGATGTACAATGGCAGGACGGTAAACGGGTTATCGTCTGGCCGGAGGAGGCACAAACGGGCAGACCGGTATATCCCATGCCGACTTTTGCCGAAAAAGCCAAGGGCAAAAAGGCGATGCCATAGTGGGGTTATATACACTGCTGGATTACCTTATATTTTTTTGTAAATCGTGAGATTGAATTGGTTTCACTTTGATATGTTCGTAAAAAGTCAGGATTCGCATTTGTTCGTCACTCCCGCCCTGCACTTGATGCGGGGCGGGAGTGACGGTTTCCGGGACTTTTTACGGGATTGTCAACTTTGAACCCGGAACCACGAACCGTTTTGTTCAGGTAATAGGTAACAGACCAAAGGGCTTTTTAGATGTTTTTTGAACAGCTAACGGGCAACCTGATACAGGGTCTCGTGTTAGGCGCCGTTTACGGCATGGCCACGATGGGGCTCAGTCTCATTTTCGGCGTGCTGCAGGTCGTAAATGTCGGACATGGTGCCTTTATAATGGTCGGGGCTTTTCTTACCTACTGGCTGTTCAGTGCATTCAACATCAATCCGATACTGGTAATTCCTGCCGGATTTATCCTTGGTATGGGGCTCGGCTTTTTTTTCTATTATACGGCCATCAACAGGTTGATCAAAGGCCCCGAACTAGCTTCCCTTCTGGCGACTTTTTCCATGGGCGTGCTGCTTCAGGAAGTCGTAAAGCTGATCTTTGGATCCGAGTTTCGCGGATACAACTGGGTTGTTGGAAAAATCGACCTCGGGATTACGGTTATGCCCATATCAAAGCTCTATGCAGCCATCGGAAGTGTTCTTATCACGGTATTGCTCTATCTATGGTTCAATAAAACCCGCTACGGATCAGCCATGCGGAGCGTGGTGGAAGACAGTGAGGGCGCCAGGGTATGTGGTGTCAATGTCAATGGGGCCTACGCCGTGAGCTTTGCCTTGGGGATCGGTTTGACGGTCGCCAGCGGGGTACTGGTAACCATGTTTATCCCCGTAGGGATAAACCCTTACATGGGGGGCGGTTACACTCTCAAGGCCTTCGTCATCGCCGTCCTCGGCGGGCTCTCGTCTCCCTATGGCGCTTTTTTCGGGGGACTGGTTTTCGGGTTGCTCGAGAATGGGTCCTACACCCTCTTCGCACTGATTCCGGGGGTGGAACCCTTCGCTTTGACCCGGTTTTTTTCTTTTATGATGTTGCTCGCTATCCTTTTAGTCAGGCCGACAGGGCTTTTGAAAGGAAAATGAAAATAAAAGGCGAAAAATTTAGCCCCATCCTGCCCGTTATCGCCGCCTATCTTCTGTTATTTCTCATGGGCAGGGGTGTACACGGCATGTGGCAACTCGTGGCCATGTTACTCTTTTATTGCGCCCTCGGACAGGCCTTTAACATCTTCATGGGCATGACCGGTTATGTGGACTTCGGGTATGTTGCCTTCATGGGTGTCGGGACATACGGAATGGCATTGACCATTACGAGATTCGCGGATGTTGAAGGTTTAGGATTTGGAATCATAGGAATCGGTTTTCTGACGGCCCTTTTGTTCTCAACGCTCCTTTCTCTGGCAGTGGGGGCGGTCGCCCTAAGGCTCAGGGGGGCCTATTTCGCCATCGCCACTATCGGGGTGAATGAAGGGTTCCGCTTTCTCATTGAAGGGGCCAAGATCTGGAATGGTTCCGAGGGTCTCATTTTTACAGCGCAACTCAACCAGATTCTCGGAAAGGCTACAGCGAGCGCCCTATCTACTTTCTGGGCGGACATCATCGTCTTTTTCATCGCGATCCTGGCCGCGTCGGTTACCCTAATATATATGAGGAGTAAGATCGGCTATGCCCTGACCGCTTTGAGAGAAGACGAAGACGCCGCCAAGGTGATGGGCATCCATGTCACAAGATATAAGATTATCGCCTTTATTACAAGCGCCTGTGTGGCCGGCCTCCTGGGTGCGACATCCTGGGCCTTAAAAACCCCTTATGTATTCCCTCCGGAGGTTTTTGAGATACACTACACGATTGAGGCGATCATCATCGTACTGCTCGGTGGAGCCGGCACGCTCCTTGGTCCGCTCTTCGGCGGATTGATCTACGGGATATCAAAGTATTATTTATCTGTGATACTCCCTGGATTTCAGCTCCTGATCTTCGCGCCCATTATCATTATTATCATCGTTCTGTTCCCCGAAGGCGTAATCGGCATGCTGAAAAAGAGAATCAAAAACAGGGTATTCGCGAAATTTGTTATTTAATGAATAAGAGGAAAAGTATGGCCCTATTGGAACTGATCGGTGTAACAAAGCGATTCGGGGGCCTGGTGGCCGTGGATCAGATAGATCTTGAAATCTATCCCAATCAATTTATCGGAATTGTGGGTCCTAATGGAAGCGGTAAGACGACCCTTTTTAACGTGATCAGCGGTGTCTTCTTTCCTGAAGAAGGACAGGTCCTCTTCGAAGGGAAAGATATCACGCGCTTGCCACCCTATAAAAGAGCACCCCTGGGAATCGGCCGCACTTTTCAGATTCCCCGGCCCTTCGCTTCCGCTTCCGTGCGGGAAAATATCGCCGTTGGCGCCATGTTCGGTAGATTCGGCGACCGTATGAATGTCGATAAATCTCTGAAAATTGCCGACGGTATCATCGAGCGTGTCGGGCTGATAGATCATAGGGATAAGGCCTCCGGCATGCTGACACCTGTCGAGAAAAAACTCCTGGAAATCGGACGGGCGCTCGCGATGAAACCAAAACTCTTGCTGATGGACGAAGCCATGGCCGGGATGCACCCCAATGACATCGATGAGATGGTATTATTTATCAAACGTATTGCCGATGAGGAAAAAATCGCCATTGTCGCCATGGTCGAGCATATTATGAGAGCGGTGGTCGGCATGGCGGAAAAGGTCATCGTTCTGCATCAGGGAGCGAAGCTTGTGGACGCCCCGACAAGGGAAGCCCTGGAAGACCCGAGAGTCGTGGAGGTCTATCTCGGTCACCCGGCGGAGGAATAGAAATGTTGTCTATCAAGGACCTTGAATCCGGATACGGCCCGATGCAGGTTTTATGGAAGACAAGCCTTCATGTCAAAAAGAGAACGATTACATCTCTTCTGGGACCCAACGGTGTGGGTAAGAGTACCCTGCTGGGAACGGTCTTCGGTTCGGTCTCGCCCTGGAGAGGTGAGGTCAGGTATGATAACATGGACGTTACCTATCTCCCATCCCATAAGAAAGTTGGTCTGGGCATGGCTTTAGTCCCTGAGGGCAAGCACCTGTTTCCGAATATGACGGTGTACGAAAACCTCATCATGGGGGCCTATCAGAAAAAAGCCCTCGTCCATAGGGAAGAATCCATCGAACTGGTGTACACGCTGTTTCCGAGGCTCAAAGAGAGACAAAGGCAGGTGGCGGGTTCCCTGAGCGGTGGAGAGCAACAGATGGTAACGATTGGACGGGCCTTAATGACCTGGCCCGAACTTATCATGCTGGATGAGCCCAGCCAGGGTCTGGCCCCATTGCTGGTCAGGGAAGTATTTGAAACCATCCAAAAAATGAAAAGTGAAATCGGTCTAACGGTCCTGCTGATTGAACAAAATGCCGATGCTTCGCTAAACGCGGCTGACTATGTATATATTATGCATGAAGGCCAAATTAAAAAGGAGGGAACACCGGATGAAATAAAGGCATCCCCGGATATCCGGGAAGCCTTCCTTGGGATTTGAAGGAGTGAACATCAAGGGCCGTCGCTATGTAAAATTCCCCCGATGCTCCTTGAAAGTTGTTTCATATCAAAGGGCTTCTGAATAAAGCCGTCACATCCTCTGTCCAGTATCTCTTTCGCCTCGCCATCGATACTGTATCCACTCGACAGGAGGACCTTTATATTGGAGTTGATCTCCTTTAACCTGTCAAAGGTCTTTCCTCCCCCCATACCCGGCATCACCATATCCACGAGAACCATATCGATCTTATCCTGATTTTGGATATACAGATCTATTGCCTTCCGGCCACCTTTTGCTGTTAAGACATCATACCCTAATCTTTTAAGCATTCCTTCACCCGTTTCAAGGACGATATCCTCATCGTCAACCAGGAGGATGACACCCCCGCCATTCGCCGGTTCACCCTGCAGCTCCTGCTCTTCTCTTATTATCTCTCCTGATCCGGGCAGGTAGATACTGAAGGTCGTTCCTTTCCCGTTTTCGGATTCGACATCGATATATCCTCCATGACCCTTAATAATGCCGTATGCGGAAGCCAGGCCGAGGCCGGTTCCGCTTGCAAGACCCTTTGTCGTGAAGAAGGGTTCAAAAATACGGTCCATTGTCTCTTTTTCCATGCCGATTCCCGTATCTCGAACCGTCAACAGGACATAGTTCCCCTGCTTCGGTTCATAGGGCTTCCCGGCCATGTGTTCATGTGTAACATTTATCGTTTTTAAGAAGAGATCACCGCCTTCGGGTAAGGCGTCCGCAGCGTTTACATAGAGATTCAGGAGTACCTGATTGATCTGATCCGGATCTGCGTGTATTCCGTAAAGATTTTCTGCAAGATCCCGGTGAACGATAATTTCCTTTCTGGTTGAGCTGAAGGTGTCGGATGTCTCCATGATTAACTGGTTCAGGCTGATGGGTTTGACCTCGTATCTCCCTTTTCTCGCATATCCTATAAGTTGAGCCGTAAGCTTGGATCCATTTTTTACCAGATCTTCAATATTCTTAAGATTCTTGTGATGCGGGCTGTTTTCATCTATATCAAATAACATAATGGAGGCGTTTCCCTGAATACCCATCAGCAGGTTATTAAAATTATGAGCTATACCCCCCGCCAATGTTCCGATTGATTCCATCCTCTGGGCGTACGTAAGTTGTTTCTCGAATTTCCTTTTTGCTTCTTCCGCGCGTTTACGTTCTGTCACATCGCGGGCAATACCTCGAAATCCCACTGGTTCGCCCTTCCCGTTCTTAATGAGAGAGGTGGAAAGCTCCATCTGTATTATGGAACCGTCTTTTTTTATAAGATCGTATTCAACCCTTGCCGAGCCTCCTGTCTTGTAAACTCTATTAAAGGCATTGTATAGTTTTTTGCTATTTTCTTCATCGGTGTATTGTCGATTATTCATCCCCATCAATTCATCCCTGGGATAACCCAAGGTCTGGCATACGGAATCATTGAAAAAGGTCAGGTTTCCGGCGACATCCACTTCAAAATAGTTTTCCTCGATGTTTTCAATAATGGTTCTATATTTATCCTCACTCTCTCGCAAGGTCTTCTCAACCGCCTTTCGCTCGGATATGTCCCGGACAAATTCCTGGAAACCGATTATTTCTCCATCTTTATTGTATAGGGGATAAGCCTTATTTGTTACAGCAAAACGGGTCCCGTCATCCCTTACTCCCTGAGACTCGACCTCCCGGGGCTGGCCCGTAGCCATGGCCACAGCACCGGGGCAGTGAGGGCACGGCTCTTTCCTTTTTTCAAACTCTTCGTAACACTTATTTCCTATAACCTCTTTGTGAGATTTTGCAAACCACTTAACGGCGGACCGGTTGGACCAGATGATATTATAACGGGTGTCAATCATTGATATCCCGGCATCCACGTTTTGCGCGAGACCCTGATATAACCGCTTTCCCTCCTCAAGTTTATCCCCGGCCTGCTGAAGCTCAAGGATCTTTTCCTCCAACTCTTCGATTCTCTGTTCATATTCCCTATATAATGCCTTTTTTTCCACCAAAAATGACTCCAATTGGACCTGAATTGAAGGGGCTGTGCTTTTCCAATAGGTAAAAACGATGCCACTTTATAAGGAAAGCATGAAGTGTGCCAAAATGGGATTAGTAGATATTTTTCAATTATTGCGAATAGTTATCGAGAACTCCCTGGCATGTTTTTTATATCATGGAGATGAATTTCTTTTAATATGTATGTATTTGTCAGATTTTTGACAGGTAGAAATAGGAGCCAACTCCCATTCACCCGTGCAATATGTCCCTTCCGTCACGATATGACTCAGGACAGTCTTTTTTTCTGGCCGATGTCCATAAATACACTTGCTCTCTTACATCTGTTCTGTAATATATGGGACAAACAGATCGACGGATAAAAATACTTCGGGCAAACCACGTATGATAAATAAATAACACAGGAGGTTAGATTACATGACAACACGGAAGGACTTCAATAAATTCGGAGAAGATCTCGAGAGGTTGCTTCATTTGAGGACATCGCCCATTGCCGTGAAGATGCTGGAAAAAGAAGAGGATATCCCGGATGGAACTCTCCGGCCGAAGAGGGACCGGGGGAATCATCTTGCCCAGTGCCAGGCCTTTGCCATGTCGCGTCGTCAGGGAGTTTCCATAGCCATGCTGAGGGAAGATCACTGGTGCTGGGGCCCATTAGTCGGCTATGGCCTGGAGGAACTTCCCACGGAATATACAGTTCTCCCCTTCATGATAGAAAACGAGGAGGCAACCAAAAAACACATCGAAAAATTTCCTCGCCTGGAAAAGGGTAAGTATATGGG
>CAYTUL010000202.1:0-7244 GCA_964441135.1 uncultured Desulfobacteraceae bacterium
ACCTTGAATCGGTCATCCTATTGCACCAGGAAGATCTTAAATCAGGATATGCGGGCTCCTTTCTCCCCGATCTATTGGATAGAAAATACAAGAACGTGGCCAGGGAATTGGTCTGGCAGTGGTTTTTTCCAGCGAAGATCTTGACCTTTATCCCGGAGGCCAATGAATACCGCCGTTATCATCTTCACCATACCCATGTCCAGAAGGCCATTAAAGGGGCGGTCAGGAGGGCAAAGATCCCGAAACGGGCCTCCGCTCATACCTTCCGGCACAGCTTTGCCAGTCATTTATTGCAGGCCAATTATGATATCCGGACCATACAGGAACTCTTGGGACACAGCGATGTGCGAACCACCATGATCTATACCCATACCATCAAAAGTCAAACCATCAAGGAGGCAAAGAGCCCACTGGATTTCTGATTTCGTGTCCATCCATCAATAACCAATTTCCGGATGGAGCTTTCAGCAGTCAGGCAAGCCTTTGTTTTTTAACTATTTTGTGGATTCCGCTGGAAGGAAAGTGGATAAAAGCTGAGCACAGAGGCTGATAGGGCGCCCATCCTCGTCCGACGCCATCCATAGGTTATGGCCGACGGAGTCCGCAGTAGCCTGCTATGGAGGATGGAAATCCAAAAACGCTCGTTTATAGATGATCATTTAGTAGGAAAACATAATATTATCAGACGTTGCAAGGTAAGAGTATAGGATACAAGTGGAGAAATAAAACACACGTCCCATAAATTTATGGGCCGTGTAGAGAAAATCTTTAAAAAAGAAAAAATCGCCTAACGCATTGATATTATTATGGTGGGCGATGCGGGATTCGAACCCACGACCTCTGGTTCCGGAGACCAACGCTCTATCCAACTGAGCTAATCGCCCACAGGATCCTTTTTAGCATCTTTCGTGAATCCGGTCAACAGGGTCCCTTTTCCCACATTCCCTAAATCGTACGCCAGAACCTTTTTTAATTTCAAACCACGCCGGAGCCGGAGATTAACCAAAATCCATACACGTACTTAGCGAATTATGAAACGGATGGTGGTTTTTCGAAAAAAAGTAATTACATTAGGTGCTTATATATGATAAGATCTCAAAAATCGAAAACAGCGCTCTGGAGAATATCCCACTTGTCCAAAATCGGATTGCTATTATTTCGAAGAACCAATAGAAAGTTATATTTGGCATGCCTTCGAAGAACGAACCCGGATCCGTCATTCCCGTGGAGACGGGAATCCAGGATTGATAATGGAATAAAATAACTACCGGATGCCCGCTCCCCGATCAGGTCGAGGACAGGCTTCGCGGGCATGACGAGGTGATAGATTTTTTCCCTTAGATTTTACGGTCTGATTTCAGAGTATTTTGGACGGGAATGAGAGGATATATTCCTTTACCGGGACCGGGTTCGAAAAAGATACAGGCCGCTTCCATGGAACCGCCTTTAAGAGGTTTGTTGACAAAGAAATGGTTTTGGGTCTATCAATACCGGGTTTTCGTGACAGGCAGAGGACTGGAAGCGGGAATTTTTTACTGACGCTTATAAAATAAATATCAACACAGAGAACGGAACATAATGAAAAAGATCATGTTAATCAATGCTGTGGAATCCGAGGAGCACAGAATCGCCTTTATCACGGGGCATATGCTGGAAGGATTCCACATTGATATGGCTACGGCGGAGCAAAAGGAAGGAAATATATACAAGGGACTCGTGGAACGGATAGAACCAAACCTTCAGGCCTGTTTTGTCAATTTCGGGTCGGACAAGAACGGGTTTTTACCGGCGGATAGCATACACCCTGAATATTATAGCGAAAAGGTTAATTTACCAAAGGAAAATTCCACCCCTCCCATCGAGAAGGCCCTGAAGAAGGGGCAGGAACTATTAGTAGAGGTCATTAAGGAGATGCCCGGGCGAAAGGGGGCCCACCTGACCACCTACCTCTCCCTGGCAGGGCGGTATATCGTCTTAACGCCCGGAAGGACGATAAACGGGATCTCAAGAAAGATAGAGGATGAGGAGGAAAGACAAAGGTTAAAGGCCATCATGGGGCGAACGAAGCTGCCGGAGGGGATCGGATATATCGTACGGACCGTCGCGGCGGGCCAGAGCAAGCGGGACCTGACCAGGGATCTTAACAGGCTGTTAAGGCTCTGGAAAAATATCAGGAAGAGGGTTGCGAAGATGCCTCCCCTCTCACTGATTCATAAGGAACAGGATCTTAGTCTTCGGACAATCAGGGACTATTACACGAGCGATGTTTCGGAGATCATCGTTGACGATAAGGACTCCTTTAATAAGATAAGGGAGTATATGCGCATAATATCCCCGAGGGATCTCAGCAAGGTGAAATTATACAAGGGGAAGCGTCCCATATTTGACCATTATGATGTCGAAGAACAGATAGAAAGCATCTATACCAATCTTGTTCCATTGAAGTCGGGGGGGTCGGTCATCTTTGATACCACGGAGGCCCTGATTGCCATCGACGTCAATTCTGGCCGCATGAAGACCGGCAAGGATGTCGAGGAGATGGCCTACAGGGTAAACCGTGACGCCGCAACGGAGATCGCCAGGCAGCTTCGATTGCGAGATCTTGGAGGACTGATGGTCGTCGATTTTATCGATATGAGGGACCGGAAACACGTCCGGGAAGTGGAAAAGACTCTTCGCGAGGAGTTAAAAAAGGATCGCGCAAAGACAGATATCTCTAACATTTCAAAATTTGGACTCTTAGAGCTGTCAAGGCAGAGATTGAGGCCTTCAATCGAGTCAAAGAGCTATCAGGTATGCGAACACTGCCAGGGAAGGGGAAAGGTCATCTCAGTGGGAGCCGCGGCCGTGTCCTATTTGAGAAGGATCTGGATGGGCGTTTCAAGGGAAGGGGTTGCAAAGGTGGACGGCAACCTGCCCGAGGAGGTCGCAAATTATATACAGAATCGAAAACGGAGCGAACTGGCTTCCCTTGAAAACCGTTACGGTGTAAATATCAATATCCATGGTGATAAATCCCTGCCTCCCGGTGGAGGGAAGCTTGAATTCAGAAACAAAGACGACAGTCTTTTACCCTGAAATCGTCGATTGTCACATTCCGGCCATTGATGTGCCCCGGTCAAGCCTTTAAAAATCCGGAACTATTTAGTGCTTTATGTTCAACAATATAATCTATTTTATCATTGTCCTCCTGATTTTCAGCATCAGCTATCCTGAAAAGGCACAGGAAGGTTCATACCTGTATAACCTGATCATGCCGATCCTGTTCTGGTTTATTTTCGCCGGTTACTGCAGGGTCGGATTTCAGCGGCTTCTCAATCGGGACAGAGGGAATCCCAACAGTCGCCTGACCAATGAATACCACAGTCTTTTTTTCAGGCTTTCCATCCTCGCGATCTTTTTATTCAGCCTGGATGTCTATATCTTTCATCTGAAATACTGGCTGCAGTCCATACCGGGCGTAAAACAGTTCTCCGTCTTGCAGGGCGGCATTGCCCTAGCCCTTTTCTTTTTTTATCTCGCGACCATATGGTATTTTTCCCACCCTGTCTACAGGATGGCCTTCCAGGTCGATATAAAGAGGCGGTCCCTTATTATCTCCAATTTAAGGTTTAACGCGCCCATCCTTTTCCCCTGGTTTACCCTTTCCTTAATCTATGACCTGATATCGCTCAGTCCATGGGCGGGGCCGGAAAAATTATTGGGCCGGCCAGAAGGTCAGATGGGCTTTTTCATCATATTTCTGGGTATCTTATTCGTTTTTATGCCGCCAGCAGTTCAATATTTATGGGGATGCAGGCCCTTTACCCCATCGAGCCGAATAGATGAACTGAAGGATTTTTTAAGGCAAATGGGCTTTAAATACCGGGCCATCATGCGGTGGCCGATCTTCGAAGGGCGCATGATGACGGCGGGTATTATGGGTATTGTACCCAGATATCGATATATCCTCCTCACGGACTCGCTTGTGGAGATACTTACCGTCAAGGAGCTGAAGGCGGTGATAGCCCACGAGGTAGGGCATTCCAGGTACAAGCATCTCTTTTATTATATGTTTTTCTTTGTAGGGTATATGCTCTTGGCCTTTGGATCCTTTGATCTCTTTTTTAATCTTATCGCGTCACATCCCTATTTCATGAAGGTCTTAGGGGAAGGTGAAGAAAGCTCGGTAAATTTTTTTTATATCGTCCTGTCCTTTCCCATCATCCTGACCATGTTTATCTACTTCCGTTATATCATGGGATTTTTCATGCGTAATTTTGAAAGGCAGGCCGATCTTTATTCCGCCATGGTGATGGAGAGTCCGGCACCGACAATCAGCGCACTCGAGAAAATCGCGCTCCTCAGCGGAAAGAGCAGGGACCTACCGAGCTGGCACCATTTCAGTATTAAGGAGAGGGTGGATTGTCTCTGGAAGATGCTCAGGACGCCCGGATTGATAAAACAGCACAACCGGTATGTGGGCCTTTCCCTTGTCATATGCCTGATAGGCATCGCAGGTCTTGGTTATCTTCTGAACTTCAGTCCGATAAAACAGGGTCTCAATAATAGCCTGGTTGCAAAAGTTCTAAATCGACAGCTCATGGAAAATCCGGATAATGTAGCCTTGCTCCAGAGTCTCGCCCTATTTTATCAAAAAACGGAGAAATACGGGAAGGCTATCGAAACCTATGAGAGGCTGCTTCGTCTTAACCCGTCTCAGGCCGTTGCCCTGAATAACCTTGCATGGCTGCTGGTTACCGCTCCGGAAAGGGAATTGAGGGATCCGAAAAGGGGACTGATGCTTGCGGAAGAGGCCGTGGCGGTGGAGAGGATACCGACTTTTCTCGATACCCTTGCCGAGGCCCTTTATGTAAACGGATTCGTTGACAGGGCGATTGAGATTATAAAAGAGGCCATCTACCTCGAAAAGGGGGACAATACCTATTATAAAGGGCAGCTCAGGAAATTTATGGGCCGTTTGAAGAGCCGGTAGTCCTTGAGGCCGGCAATAGAAACCGGGGGTATTGGGATTTGCCGGTCTTTTCATCATTGGGCCGGCATTCATCGAGTCAGGAACCGTGTTTTTCCCAGGTTAATCGATGCAGGGGCATTGGAAAACCTTCGGGATATTTGAGACCGGACTCAAACAGAGAGGTCATCTGGTTGACCATCTCCCCGGCCATGTTGAGGGCATATTTGTCCTTCCGGATCGCACCTTTTTCCGCGGCATATCCCCAGGCAAACTCTGCGGCAAACATGTGGTTGTAGATGAAATACATATGAAAGGGGTTGGCCGCGTTCATGCAGCCCCGGATGCCGGCCACGAGAATAAGTCCCCCTATCTTCCCGGACTGCTGGAGTTCGGGGAAATTAAGGGCGAATGTGCGGTCAAGGGCGATTTTGGTCAGACCGGACATGGACCAGTAATAGACAGGACTTGCCCATATGATACCGTCAGCCTCTCTTATCCCCTTATAAACATTCTGCATATCATCATCGATAATACACTCTCCGGTCCGGGAGCATCCCATACACCCGTCACAGGGTGCGATTGTCAGCTCCCTCAGGGTGATTTTCGAAGTGGAAACCCCTTTTTGCCGGGCTTCCTCCAATGCGTGGTCCAGCATGATTTCGGTGTTTCCGCCTTTTCTCGCGCTGCCCAGAATTCCGATGATCTTCATCCCTACACTCCCTTTTCCTGAGTTCCCCATTCCTCCCCCTTGAGGCCGGTCGAAGATTCCGCATCGCGGAGATCAGGATTATCCGGCTATATGTCAAAGTGTTCGGGTTTCAGTGTTCAGTGTTCACAGTTAAGAGGTTAAGGGTTCAAATGCGCTTCCATCCATCCTTCGACGTCGTCCAGGACCCGGTCATGCTCCGGCTCATTAAATATTTCATGGTAAAAACCATCGTATATCTTAATCGTCCTGTCTGTTGAGCCGACGGTATCATACAACATACGCGCCCCATCCGGATCAACCAGTCTGTCTGCACCGCCCTGAAGGATGAGAACAGGGAGCGTGATCCTGTTTGCCTCGTTCGTGATTCGCACCATGGCTTTGAGGAGTTCGGCCGCGAGACGCGATGTAATTTTACCGGTATAGACCAGGGGATCATGGACGTATGCCTGTACAACGGCCGGGTCCCGGCTGATTCCCTCCGCTTCCAGACGAAGCGTTCCCAACTTGGGCAATAGGGCCGAAAGGATTTTGCCGACGAGAATGGTAAGCTGTGAGATATTGTCGGAGACCTTTACGGAGGGAGCCGAGAGGACCGCGCCCGCCAGGTCATCCTGATGATCGATAAGGAAAAGAGAGCCGATCAGACCACCCATGCTATGACCAATCAGAAAAACCTTTTTACCGGGCTCTGATTCCCCTATCATTTTCAGGTAAAGGCTGAGGGTATTCGTAAAGTCCTCAAATTGTTCAACATACACACGGGTGCCTTCTGATTTGCCGTGGCCGGGATGATCGATTCCATACACGGCATAACCCAGCGGCACGAATCGATTCACCAGGTTCATATATCGTCCGGAGTGTTCGGCCAGACCATGGACAATCAGAAGCACTGCCTTTGATTCGGCCTCCGGCAGCCAGCACTGGTAATAGATGCTTTTATCAGAGACTCCTTTTAATTTCCCTTCAATATGTTTCATCTTTACCCCCTGAGCTTAACTCCTTTCTGAGATCGGAGATGTCTTGTGCTGCATCCGGATCAAGAGAATCCGTCCATACAATTTGAAGATCACTGCTCGTTTAAAAGACTCAGTTTTCTATTGATATTATCATCGATCCAGTGTGGGTCCCACCACTCAATGGGATCAACAAAGACGCCGTGAACCATCATTCCGAAATGAAGATGATCCCCGCCCGCGAGCCCCGTCTGGCCCGTATACCCGATAATATCTCCCTTGTTCACTTCCTGCCCCTTTGTAACCTGAATGCTGCTCAGATGTCCATATAGGGAGGCAATTCCCTGCCCGTGATCGATTACGACGGTGAGGCCGTAGATCCCGTTTCTTTCAGCGAAGATGACCCTGCCGCTATTGCCGGCACCGACAGGGGAGTTCGCAAGGGAGGCCAGATCAATACCCAGATGATATTCTTCATCAATTTTTTCACCTTTATAGTAGTAGCTTCGCAGATCGGCAAAGTTAGCCATGGTGGCCGCGTTCTTCAGCCTTAACCAAGGTCCCTCCCAGAGCCGGACCGGGGCTGTCTCTTTCATCAGATTGTAGAGATTCTCATTATCTGTTTTCC
>CAYTUL010000203.1:0-7172 GCA_964441135.1 uncultured Desulfobacteraceae bacterium
CATGTTATATTTTAGAAAGATTTTAACCATATTATTAGGTTGCACATTTGTATTCTGGGCTGGATGGGCTAATGCTACGATCTTGACCTTCGAGGATCTAAGCGTTGCTCCTGGTGATCCTGTTCCGGGAGATTATGGCGACAATGTGTCTGCATCGCCAGATGGCAACGGTTTTGGTTACGAGATGGGCAATGGCTGGACACCTAATATCACTGTGGAGTATAGGACAGTTAACCCATCAACCGGAGCCACATTTTCGAATGACATAAGCTACTGGAATAACAGTTATGATAGTTTCACTGATGTTGCATATCCCAGTTCAGATAATCATCTGGCTGAAATATCACTCCTACCTGAAGCCGGATACTCTGTAATTTTGAACAGTTTTAATCTTGGAGGATGGCCCCAAACGGATATACCGGGTCAAACGGTACGGATTTTGGATCAAAACTACGATATCATAATGGATTGGACACCAGAGCTTATTTTAGGCGAATCATCCTTTAACACATATACCCCCAATATTGTATCCAACGGTGCGATTCGAATTCAATTTGGTCCTAACTGGGATGTCGGTATTGACAACGTTAACTTTGATCAAGCGCCGGTTCCCGAACCCGCCACCATGCTACTTCTTGGTTCTGGCTTAATCGGTCTTGCTGGATTCAGGAATAGGCTTAGAATGAAACGGTTACGATAAGACTGGTTAAATCACTCCCAATTCAACATTTGGATATCCTCTCCTTAAAACCTTCTTTTATTGAGTATTCTGTTTGTAATCAAAAGCGATTGTATGACCTAAGATTTTAAGATCCATCATGAAACTCTGGTAATCGAAACCAGGGAAAGGGTCTGCACGGCAACGACCATATTGGCCTTGAAACATTCCGATGACATGGAATGACCGTGGATCTTGGTTGACCCCGGGCACAATCAAGGTGTTAGATGTCTGCAAGTTGAGCCTGCGAAATCCCGCATAAGTGCGGGAGCGCCGCATCGTAGATCCCGGCTTGAAGGGGAGATGACATCTTGATTGTGGATCAGGGTATACATATATATACACTTGACATACACACCATAATCGTTTTATTTCCAAGACTATATCGGAATGAAAAGGAAAGAAGGGGTTGGTTATTGAAGAGCCTGAGGAAGAAAAGAGTGGATAAAAAGATACCCAAAGGCTTTGATAACTCGGATTAAATGGTGTAAAAGGGCAATTCGGTTCCGATAGGACAATGAAATTCAGAACTGTTAAAATGAGATTATCATGATGGAATAAGGAAGGAGATATCCATGCGGCTCGAACTGGATATATTGGATATCAAAGATGTTCAATTTGCCGAAAAGACAGAAATTATCGATGGTGTGCTTTCCATAAACCGTGATGAGCTCAAGGGCCTCTTGGAGGAAGATGCGCGTTTCAGCCATGTGGACATCGATCTGGCGCGGCCGGGCGAAAAGTGCAGGATCGTACAGGTCCATGATGTCATAGAGCCGCGAGCAAAGAAAAATGGCAGCGGCGAAGACTTCCCGGGCGCCCTGGGAAGACAGGGGACCGCCGGCCGGGGAAAGACCTGTGTCCTGCGGGGGGCCGCCGTGGTATTGAGTGACTGTCACGAGAAGGGCTTCCATCCCACCCGGGACCCCAACGGGGACATAATCGATATGTCAGGGCCTGCTGCGGAACAGGGCATCCATGGAAAAACGTTCAATATCGTACTACTCCCTTACCCGTCGGACCGGGTCAGTCCGGAGGATTACAGGGTGGGGCTTACCATAGCCGGGCTAAAAACCGCGGTCTATCTCGCGAAGGCCGGGGTGGACCTGGAACCGGACGACAGGGAGGTTTATGAGCTTCCGCCGGCGAATGTGATTCCAAAGGGCATGGAGGATCTGCCCAGGGTGGTCTACATATTCCAGATGCTCAGCATGCAATGGGAACCCATACCCGGAGAACCCGTCCTTTACGGTACCAATATCGAGGGGATTGTGCCCACGATTCTGCATCCGAACGAGGTCTTGGACGGGGCTGTCCTGAATTCCTACCAGAGTATCTGTATCGAGTCCTATGTGATTCAAAATCATCCTGTCATTAAGGAACTTTACAAAAAACACGGAAAGGAACTCTATTTCGCGGGTGTGATCATTACCACGGCCCATAACAACCCGCGCGACTACGAAAGATCGGCGAATATCGCGGCGAATTTATCCAAATGGATCCTCGCGGCGGACGGAGTGATCCTGACCAAGGCAGGCGGCGGTGCCCCGGAAATCGCCATGTCCCAGACGGCCCGGATGTGCGAGGATCTGGGAATCAAGACATCCATCGCCCTGGTGCCCATGACGGCGGATGTCAGTGACGCCAAGTCCGAAGCGAGCATCATATTCAATATTCCCGAGCTCAATGCCATCGTGAGCATGGGAAACCCGGGAGTGACATCTTTGACCCTCCCCGCCATGGACAGGGTGATAGGAAGGGCCGTTCCGACCCCTGAAGGATTGCCGGTCAAGGGTGAACATGTGAAAAGATTGCGCTCGATCACGGGCACATTATGCCAGATGGGAAGTTCAAAATGGAAAGCGGTCAGATATTGAAATTTACATGAAAGCCTTTAGTCCGGCTATGTCAATGATTAATGAGGCTCAAGGCACAAGGCTCAGGGCGCAAGGAAAGATTATTATTTATGCCCTGCGTAATTAGTATCCAAAATAATAAGAAATAAGGACTTGGAGATGAGAAATCAAAGCTTAATACCATGTCATGCCCGCGAAGGCGGGCATCCAGCAGTTTTATCACTGTGTTCTATATCCTGGATTCCCGCCTTCACGGGCATGACAAATTCAGGTCTAATGGTCGGATGATGCCCGTATGCACTGCTGTTGCGGGGGCTGTGATCAGAAATCTGTTGCCGGAGTTTCTATTCAGGAGGGATCATGCAAAATAAAAAATTAAGAATTGTTCATTATGTAAATCAATATTTCGGCGGTGTGGGCGGTGAGGATAAGGCCCAAGTCGGGCCGCAAGTTTTGGAAGGTCCAACAGGCCCCGGAAGGGCCGTCCAGAATGTTTTAGGCGAACAGGGGCAGGTGATTGCCACCATCATCTGCGGCGATAACTATTTTGCCGAGAGAATAGAAGAGACCGCCGAAGAGATCGTTCAAATGCTTCAGCCCTATGAACCGGATGCCCTGATCGCGGGACCCGCATTCGACGCGGGCCGTTATGGAATCGCGTGCGGTGCACTCTGCAGGGCCATGCATGAGCGGTTTGGCATACCCACGGTTACGGCCATGCATGAGGAGAACCCCGGTGTTGACCTCTATCGAAAGTACACCTATATCCTGAAGACGCCGAATTCCGTAATCGGCATGGCTGACGCTATTTCTAAAATGGTAAGCCTATTAACCCGCCTGGCAAAGGATGAGAGAATAGGAAGACCCTCTGAGGAGGGGTATCTGTCCCGGGGACTTATAACCAACGAAATGGCCGAACACACGGGCGCGGAACGGGTAGTCTCAATGTTATTGAATAAACTGCAGGGACGTCCCTTTGAGTCCGAGATATCCCTCCCGCAATATGACCGGGTGGATCCGGCGCCAAAGACAGTGGATATTGGATCGGCGACCATCGCTCTGGTAACGGACGGAGGGCTGGTCACCAGGGGTAATCCGGATGGAATCGAGTCCGCGGGCGCCACACGTTTCGGTGTCTATGACATCGAAGGAGTCGATGCCCTTGACCCGGAAGATTATGAGGTAAATCACGTGGGGTATGACCCTGTCTTTGTTCATCAGGATCCGAACCGCCTCGTCCCCGTGGATGTGATGACGGACCTGGAAAAAGAGGGGGTCATCGGAGCATTTCATAGGAAATTTTATAGTACTTCTGGCGCGGTCTGCATCGTAGAAAATATTAAAAAGATGGGACGGGCCATAGCCGAACAACTCAAGGCTGAAGGCGTCTCCGGCGTTATTCTGACATCCACGTGAGGCACAAGCACGCGTGGCGGCGCCACGCTTTCCAAGGAATTAGAGCGAGCCGGGATACCGGCCGCACAAGTATGTTCCATCCTACCCGTGGCCGAGATGGTCGGCTCGAATCGTATTGTAAAAGCCCATAAGATCGTCACACCCGTAGGAAACGTTCTTTTGGAGCACGCGGCGGAAAAGGCCTTTCGCCGCTCGATCATAGAGAAGGCCCTCAAAGCCCTGGAGGCCGATGTAAAAGAGCAGACGCTCTTCATGTGAAGCGTAAGGCCGGTACTGTTTTTTCGAGAAGATAGGGAAAAAGAAGATCCTGCGATGTTGAAAGGTGAAGAATGGCGAAACAATCGTTCTCAGGCGAAAATATTAAACCCGTAATAAAAAAGGTCTCCTATGCCCTCGCCCATGTGCCCGGCCTGGTATACCACGGGTCCAAGCCTTCGCGGGAAGTCAGGAGGGATCCCTCTCTCTTGAATCAGATCTCCAGCCATATGCAGACATTTAATCAGGCGGTCGCCTACGCCCCCAATCAGGTATTTATCGGCAATATGGCGCCTGACGAGCTGAAAGAGATGCCGGAACCCTGGTACCTGCATCCTGTTCCAGAGGCCTCAAGAAAGGGTCTGTTTGGTGAAATATGGCCCGAAGAAGAATTTTACGCCATGCTGAAGGTATGTGATGAATTTGATCTTATTCATCTGGAAGAAACTTTTTTAACGGAGACCCTGTCAGGGTTGAAGGATCATTTCCTGTTCAATCCGGAGGATCTTAAGAAACTCGATGCCGGGGTCCCCATGAGCCGGATCCGGAGGAATCTCGATGAGAACCAAGGGATGCCGCTCTATTTACGAGGAGGCCGGCTTGTTGGCAGTATTCTGCCGGCCCATGAAGAAGACGCTGCGCTTTTACCTGAGGTACTGTTGGAAAACCTTGCGAGCCGGGCTTCAGGTGTATTGGCGCTTCGGCATCTGATATCAGATCCGGGGAAAGCCGGGGAGATCGATTACCTGTTAGGCTGCGGTGAAGAGGCGGTGGGCGATCGCTACAATCGCGGCGGAGGCAGTTTATCAAAGGCAATAGGTGAATTGTGCGGATGCGCGGGTGCCACGGGATCGGATATAAAAGCGTTTTGCTGCGCGCCCGTGCATGCCCTGGTGATCGCTGCGGGCCTTGTTTCTTCAAATATTTTCAGCAATGTGGCTGTGGTAGCAGGGGGGTCCCTCCCCAAGTTGGGGATGAAATTTCATGGTCATCTCCGTAATGACATGCCGATTCTGGAAGATGTCCTTGCAGGTATCGCGATCTGGGTGGGCCGGGATGATGGGAAAAGTCCTGTAATCCGGTTGGATTCCATAGGGAAACACGAAATCGGTTCAGGGTCTTCTCAACAGGCCATTCTCAATAATCTGGTGATCGAACCCCTTGATCGTCTGGGAATGAAGCTGACACAGATAGAAAAATATGCCACTGAAATGCATAATCCTGAGATCACACAGCCCCAGGGAAGCGGGAATGTCCCGCGAACAAATTATCGGATCATCGGCAGTTTCGCGGTCATTCGCAAGGAGATTGAACGAGACGGCCTGGAACATTTCGTTGATGTTCATGGCATGCCGGGGTTTTCGCCTACACAGGGGCATATCGCGTCTGCTGTTCCCTTCCTGGGTCATTCCCTGAGACAGATGATGAATGGAAAAATGAAGCACACCATGTTTCTGGCCAAAGGGAGCCTGTTTTTAGGCCGCATGACGCAACTTTCCGATGGAATTTCTTTTTTGTTAGAGAGAAATGAATGAACTTTTGTTACGAGCCTTTAATCCGGCAGTGTCCATCTCTTTAAGACAATATCTACCTGCCTGGAAGCTAATGACCAAATATTCGGGGTTTAGAATGTACGTCACTTATTCCAGGTTGTTTACAGGCATAAACCCCGAATATTTGGTCATGGCAATGTATGTTGGAATTCTTAAAAAGATATAGCCTTAAAGAGATAGACACAGCCTGCTTTGGTTGGTAGACCCGCAGGGTCTAATCCCCGGGGTCATACCAATACCGGGTGCTTCGAAGATACCGGGCAATGGAGGCCACAGATATATAGTCTTTGACTAAAAGCCTTTAATCCGGTAGTGTCCATCTCTTTAATTCAACATAGAAATCCATGTTTTCTGAACATGGTCAGAGGTCGAAGGTTTTGTCATTGGGAAGAACCATCATGAAATAAAGGTTTCAAGTGTCAGGTTTCAGGAAAAATAAATACTGAACACAGAAACCTGAAACCTCGTTTCTTCTGAAACCTGAACACTTGATATCGCCCATAAGCGTGCAAGAAGTCATGCCCTTTGGGCTTAGATCAAAGCCGTGCCCTCTGGTATTCTTAAAGGAGGCATTGAATATGCAGTTGAAAGGAAAAAAGGTAATTATTCTTGGAGAACGCGACGGGATACAGGGTCAGGCCATCGCGGCATGCGTAAAGAGTGCAGGGGCCGAACCGCTGCTGGTTCAGACCCAGTGCTTCGTCTGAACGGCGGCCGGTGGAATTGACCTGGAAGGTCAGGAAAGTATCCGAAGGGTTGTCGAAGAGAACGGCAAAGATGATATGATCGTGATCATCGGTGCTCCGGATGCCGATAGCGCGGAACTTTACGCCGAGACCGTAATCCATGGAGATCCGGCGTGGGCGGGTCCGCTCGCTGGTGTCGCGCTTGGACTACCGGTTTTTCATATCATGGAACCTGAAATATTAAAACAGGTTGACCCTGTGATCTATGAAGAGCATCTGTCCCTGATGGAAATAGCGCTGGACGTGGAGAAGATCGCACAGGGTCTCGACAGGGCTCGAAACAGGAACCGTTCATCTTCCCGGACAACATAATTTAAAATTTTCTTGATTTTTTAAGAATTTCGGGTTATTAATACTGTTTAAAGATTTGCTGGATTTATTTCAATCATTGATTATTGGCGGTAAAGGACATCCCCTGATTTTTTACGTCTATGTGACAGAATACGTAAGGACTTACCGGGAAAATTCGATTTAAATGATGGTTTAATTAAGGCATCTGGGTGAGTTAATTACTTGTTTGGGATGCCTTGTTTTGTTTTATGGGGACCGCGATTCAGGGATAAATGGAATATCGCATTCACATGAGAGAGCAACCGGCCCGGGTTATTGAAAAGGAATCTCTTTCCGG
>CAYTUL010000204.1:0-7170 GCA_964441135.1 uncultured Desulfobacteraceae bacterium
CCCCTTGGGACCGGTACAACGCTTCCTTACCCTTTTCTTTCCGGCGCAATTCTATACTGATTTATCATTGAAGGAGATAAATTTTGGTCCATAAAAAGAACAATCGGAAGAGTTTTCGATGGATTATTGTCACGCTATTGGCCTTATTTTTCATAGGGACAGGCGCATTTATGCGGATCCTTATCCAGGATGAGCAAAAAAAAATGATACAGGAGACCCTGAATAAGGGGTATTACCTGGCTGGCCTTATTTCATTACATCCCTTGAGCGCCTTTAATGGAGACAAGCGTGATTTCTTTCTGAGAACCCTCACTGAGAATGTATCTTCCGAAGGTCTCGCCTATTTCATGATACACGACCGGACAGGAGAACCCATCCTGTCCCTGGCTCCCCAGGATCTTGTATCCGAAATACCCGGCAATATTCGAACGAAATCCATTTTTACCATGGGACTGACCAGACAGACATTTCAGATCCATGAAAAGGGACAGACCATCTATGAATTCGCTAAACCGATATTTGAAAACGGAAAAAAAGCGGGCACCGTGAGATTGGGATTCCGGGTACCTTCCGTTTCGCTCTTCTCAACGCAGCGGATGAGCTTGATAGCAATGATCGCCTTTTTTGCTTTCGCCACGGGCGCCATCATCTATTACGGGGCTGCTTTGGCCCTCCGACCCCTTAGAGACCTTTATCAAAACCTCTGGACCATGAGTTCCGGGGCGATAGAGATCCTTCCACCGGAAAAGGAAACCGGAATGCTCCCCATGATCCAGGACCTCGAACGATCTTTTCTCAAGATTAAACAGGAATTCAGTAACGCAGAGGCGGATAACATAAAAATGTCAACACAGCTCGGGGTCGCCGTTTTTGAGAAAAACCAGGTGTTAAAGATCATCGATTCCGTAGATGTTGGAATCATTATCACGGATATCCATGAAAACATTATTAACGTCAACGCTCATATGCTGAGTGTTCTTAGCAAGAATCGGAAAGAGGTGATAAACCGGCCCCTGACTGAAGTCCTTCAAAATGATGACATGCAGGAACTCATTTCCCAGAATGAGATGGGAAATCCGAATTCCAGCCTGAGACAGGTCGAAACGACACTCCCAGACCTGGCGCCTGGAAAAACCTTTCTGATATCCTTGACCTATTTGATAGATGAAGAGGGAGTCGTCACCTCCTATATGATCTCTTTTAGGGATATCACGAACCAGAAATCCCTGGAAAAGGCCAGCCAGGGATTTATCGCACAGGTAGCCCATGAATTTCTGACGCCTTTAACCACCATCGGATCCTATAACGAGATGCTTATGGATGGGGAGATCGAAGACAGGGAGATGCAAAAGGAATTCTACAATACCATTAGTGAAGAGACCACCCGTCTGACACGCCTCATCCAGAACCTCCTCAGCATCGCGAAGATTGAGATGGGAGGACTCACACTGAATAAGGGTCTCCTGAAAACGGATTGGCTGATAGAGGATTCGTTAGCAGCGGTGGAGGGCTCCGCCCTGAAAAAGGATATCCGGATCATTAAAAATATGCCGGATAATTACCCGTCCCTTGTCGGGGATAAAGAGATGCTGAAAATTGCCGTTATAAATATTCTTGGCAATGCCGTTAAATATAGCCCGGATGGCGGGCGTATAACGATAACGCTCCTGGAACAGAGTGAAATGGTCACGCTGACCATAGCCGATACCGGTTTTGGTATCTCCAAAGAGGATCTTCCTCATATTTTTGATAAGTTCTATCGCTCCAAGGACCCCAATATTACAGGACAGACCGGCAGCGGATTAGGTCTGGCAATGACAGCGGAGATCATCCAGTTACATGGCGGAGAAGTCGAAGTCCAGAGCGAACAGGGGGAGGGTACCCAATTTACGATCATGATCCCGAAGGAAGAATACTACCTTGGAAATGAATAAAAGGATACTGGTGATAGATGATGAGGCCCACATTAGGCGCGTTGTTGAACTTAATTTTATGAAGCGCGGTTAGCTGGTATTAACGGCATCGGATGGAGAAGAGGGACTCCATATTATTCAACAGCAAAGACCCGACGCGGTCATAACAGACATCATGATGCCAAAATTGGATGGGAAGTCCCTCGCGGAACAGACCAACAGGTACAAAAAAAAATGGCCTTTTTTAACCATTATTATGACATGCAGTATTTCTCCCGATGAACACAAATGGACAGGCGGCATGCAAGATACCATTTTTATAGAAAAGCCCTTCAGCCCGTCCAAGCTGATAGGATATATCGACAAGTATTTCGGGGAACGGAAATAGGCAAAAACCCGCGGGGCCGGGTGAAAGAGACCTTTCACCACAGAGACACGAAGGACGCGGAGAATCATTATTATCCATAGGATGCATGAAATCCCGGGCCAGCCCGGCGTCAAGGTCCCTTCAGGGGGGACGGGGTAAATTCAAGAGAAAGTTCACGCTATGATGGACATCGGTTCCTTTAGAGATCTTTTTTCAAGTCTCTCCCGGATCAGTGATTTGATCTTTGAGATATGGAACAGACAGGGATTTCTGTTTTCCTCAAAGGCCAACGGGAGAAGAACGCCTAACCGGGAGGAGATCAGGGAACTATCCAAACGGATAATGGATCAAGATAAATTTCTGCACAGGAGCGCCGAAGATGAGTATACCCTGTTCGGGACTCCTGTCAGGAATGGAGACGGGATAATCGGCTCCCTGATCGCCTATGAAAACCATTTCCGCGAGCACCCTTCCATGTGTTCCGACCTCAAAGAGACAGAGCGTTTTTTAGGCCATCTGGCGGGCCTGATTGAAGAGAGGTGGGCCTTTCTGGAAGAGGCAAAGGACATGGCCGAGGAGATTAATCATAGCTTTGAAGAACTCTACCTCTATTCAAAGATCGCAACGCAGATCAAGACGTTGAAATTTTCCGGATCCATGCAAAAGGAGTTGATTGAGGATATCCTTGGCATTATGAGAGTAGATCTGGCCTTTGCAGAAATGCCCAACCACAAGGAGTTCAATATCATGGCGGCCAAACCGGAATTCACGGACAGGGTCTCCGATCCAAGGGATTTTATTGATCAACTGCTGAACTCCATGCCCCGGGACACGCTCTCTCCAAAGGACCATTATATCATTATCAACAATTCCAAGGATACGCCGGGATTGATTGGTTTACATCCCGATCCATACCGTTTCCTCGCGGTCAAGATGCAGCATAAAAATGATCTTTACGGCTGGTTGGGTCTGGTTTCATTTAATCTGAACGAGATCTTCCGGCAGAGTGAATTAAGTCTCCTGGTCACCATGGCTGAACAGATAGCTGTCGTAATCGCCAATACCGATCTCTACAATGACCTCGAACGTTTCGTGATAAACGTGGTGAAGTCCCTGGTTTATGTTATTGAAGCCAAAGACGAATATACCCGGGGCCATTCCGAACGGGTAAACCACTATAGTATGCTGATGGCGGAGCGGTTGAACATGGGAGAAAATGAAAAAAAGGACCTCCACTGGGCCTCCATCCTGCACGACATCGGCAAAATAGGGATTCCCGAAGCCATTCTGAATAAACCGGGCCGCCTGGATAACAAAGAGTTCAGCATCATAAAAAGCCATCCTGTGAAGGGCTATGAGATCCTGCAACCGATCGAGCAACTACGGAGTTCCCTTGAGGGTATCCTCCATCACCATGAACGTTATGACGGGAATGGATATCCTCACGGATTAAGGGGCGAAAGAATACCCTTTCCAGGGCGAATAATTGCCGTTGCCGATACCTTTGACGCCATAACCTCCGACCGCGCCTATAGACGAGCAAAAACACCAGAGGAGGCAATGGCCATAATGAAAGAGGTATCCGGCAGCCAGTTGGATCCCGAACTCGTGATATTATTTCAGGAGTTGATGAAAGAGGGCCTGCCTCCGGGAAGTGAAGGATAATCGTGGAAAACAGGAACGGTTCTGAAAACGGCTCATCAAAAATCGGCATAACGAGGGTGGGCTCAAGGACTGTGCTGACACCCAGGGGATCCATTACCCATCAGAATATCGAAGCCCTCAAGACCATGGTCGGTGAATGCACAAACAATAACAGGAGTGAGGTCATCCTGGATTGCAAAACGATCTCCTTTATGGACAGCGAAGTCCTTCAATTCATTCTGAAGATGCATGAAGATCTGAAAAGGCAGGGCGGCCTGTTGAAGATTATCAATGTAAGCCCGATCTGCCGGGATATCTTCCTTGTTACGAGGCTTAATAATGTCTTCCATATCTATGAAGATATTCACAAAGCCATCAGAAGCGGATAATGAAAAACCATCATTTCCAGAAGAGAAAAAGATTAGGAGAAATCCTTGTCGGCAAGAATCTGATTACGCCAGAAGGACTGAACGAGGTCCTGCGCTTCCAGAAGGAAACAAACAAACCGCTGGGTCAGATCCTGGTGGAAAAAGAGATCATTACCGAAGAGGAGTTAAGGAACGTCCTCGCCGAACAGATGGGTATTCCCCATGTCTGGCTGCGTAAGGGCCTGATAGACCCAAGGGTCGTGCATCTCCTTCCCAAAGAGAAGGCGCTCCTCTTTCAGGCCATCCCCATGTTTCACGTGAATAACGCTCTGACCCTGGCCATAGCGGATCCCCACGCCATTTTCGTACTGGATGAGGTTTCCAAGATAACGGATATGGAAGTCCAGCCGGTCCTCTGTCGCTCTGATGACATTATCGAAGCTATCCACAATTACTATCAGGCGGAGGTAAACTTCGATGAAGTAATGGGCGAAATGGATGACTCGGATTTGGAACTCGTTCAAATAGCCCCTGAAAAGGAGATTAGCGAACTCGCGGAGATTGCCGATTGTATCCCAGTCATTAACCTGACGAATATGATTCTGCTGAAGTCGATTCGCGACGGGGCGAGTGATATCCATATTGAGCCGCAGCCGAATCGATTTCGCGTCCGGGTTCGCATAGACGGTATGCTTTATGAGCTCATGTCTCCCAAGTTAGAGATGCACCCTGCCGTGGTATCCAGGCTAAAGGTTATGGCCAATCTTGATATCGCGGAAAGACGCCTTCCCCAGGACGGACGAATCCAGGTGAACGTGGACGGACATATCGTGGATCTGCGTTTTTCCTCCATGCCGGGCATCAGGGGAGAAAAGGTTGTTCTGAGGATTCTTGATAAGAATAAAGCGCTCCTGGACATCAACAAATTAGGATTTGATAATAGGATACTCAAGGAGTTCAAGAGTATTTTAAGAAGGCCCTACGGCCTTATCTTAGCCTGCGGACCTACAGGGAGCGGCAAGACGACGACCCTCTATTCAGGCATAACCATGATTAATAGCCCGGAAAAGAATATTATCACCATCGAGGATCCGGTCGAATATCAACTGGATGGAATCAATCAAAACCAGGTAAAAGAATCCATCGGCCTCACCTTCGCGAAATTTCTGAAGCACGCCCTCAGGCAGGACCCCGATATCATCATGGTGGGTGAGATACGGGACCGTGAAACGGCGGAAATAGCCATACAGGCATCATTAACCGGGCACCTGGTCCTTTCGACCCTGCACACAAACGACAGTCCCAGTGCGATTACGCGATTATTGGAGATGGAAGTGGAGCCCTATCTCATCTCCTCTTCCCTGATGGCGTGCGTGGCACAACGTCTTGTGCGGACGATATGCCCGGAGTGTAAAACCTTTTTTTATCCCCCGAAGGAAGTGATGAAGGAGTTAGGTATTGATGAAGACAAGAATGTCCGTTTATCCAAGGGGAAGGGGTGCTCCCATTGCTACGACTCGGGTTTTAAGGGGCGGCTCGGTCTTTTTGAACTTTTAGAAGTGGATGAAAATCTCAAGTCCCTGATTTTGAAAAACCCGTCCACAGACATGCTGAATGATTATTTAAAAGGAATAGACCACAGGACATTAAAGGAATTGGGTTATCAAAAGGTGTTAGAGAACGTGACCACCATAGAAGAGGTGAGCCGCGTATCCTATGTTGAGGAATAAACAATGGCTATCAGTATACCTCAGGGGACATTATTTGAAAATAAAGGATCCGAAAAAGTCTCACACGCCTCCCCAAAATCGTTGGACCGTTTCTTTCAAGGGATCGTGGCGCCGGTAAAACCCCATGAACTGCTCTTTTTTTCCTCACAGCTTTCCCTGATGTTGGAGATCGAAACACCCTTGAACCTGGCCCTCAAGGCCATTATGGACCAGACGGAGAACAGGAAATTCAAGGACGTGATCGCCGCCATTTTAAAGGACATCGAAGATGGTCGTACCTTATCCTATGCCATGAAAAAGCATCCAAGAATCTTTGGTAATGTCTTCACCAGTATGATCGAGGCAGGGGAAAGCGGGGGTTTTTTAAAGGATATCTTAGACAGGATCGTTGAGATCCTCGAGAAACGCCAGGCCCTTGTAACTCAACTGAGATCGGCCCTCACCTACCCGGTCATCCTCTGTGTCGTATCCATCCTTGTGATAATATTTATTATGGTCAGTGTCCTGCCCAAGTTCAGCGCCTTTTTTATGGGCAAAGAGGCCATTTTACCCGCCACGACCCGGTTTTTTATGGCCCTGAGCTCGCTTTTGCGCACATACTGGTGGCTTTTTAGTATCTCAGGCATCGGTTTCATGGTAAGTCTAATACTATTCAAGGAAAGTAAAAAAGGCCGGGACTTTAAAGACTGGATTGCCGTGAATTTTCCCCTTGTTGCCGGCCTTTCAAATCGAATATATACGTGTCAATTCCTCCGGACCCTCGGTCATTTGATGGAAAGCCAGGTCCCTCTCTTAGAGGCCCTTGAAGTTACCCGTGGCACAATAAACAACCGGTATTTCAGGGAGTTGATAAACAGGATTATAATTCACGTCCGTGAGGGAGGCAAATTTTCAAAGCCCTTTGCCGGCTATCCCTATGCCCCGCAGTCCGTCAAGCAGATGGTATCCACCGGGGAAGAAGCGGGAAACCTTTCCAAGGTCATGCTTCGCCTGGCCGAATTCTACGACGCGGAAGTGGAAAAGGGACTAAAAATCCTCTCCTCGATGATTGAGCCCTTTGCCCTGATCGTGATGGGCGCCGTGATCGGCTTGATCGTTTCGTCCATAATCCTTCCCCTCTTCAGACTGGCACATGTTTTGCAATAATT
>CAYTUL010000205.1:0-7156 GCA_964441135.1 uncultured Desulfobacteraceae bacterium
CCCGTCGGGGCGAAGCCTTAGCGAAGACCGATGGCGTGGGGGCTGGGGGGCTAACCCCCAGGCTACCCGATTAAGTGACATTTTGAGGCGGCTTATTATATCCCTTATCACCAAAAGGTTTGAATTTTTCAATCCATAGATCCTTAAGAATTTGAAGATCCTCAGATGGATTATAGTTCGGAATGTTTAAAAGTTTTAGAATTTCGAGTTCTTTAAACTCAAACACGTCTGGACCATATTGTTTCCATTCCTGTAATACCACATTCCTGCAGTTTCCCATCTTCAACTCAGCTCTGAAGCGATTGAGTATTGCTGGTAGATTATTGCTTGATCCAATGAGAACCTTGCCATTAGCCTTGTTTATTATCTGAAAGACTCCCATAGTACGAGGAGTATCTTTATATTCCCTTATCTTAGCTTTTTTATCCATTCAGATTCCTGAATTGATGTTAGCACTTAACGGGGAATTGAGATGCGTGGAAATGCGCTAGCATTTACACGTCATTCTCAAATGACTTGTTCGACCTAGGTTTTTCAATGAGTCTTCCAGTTACAAACCGATGCAGAATGCTGGATATTAGAGTTTGATATGGCATACCATCTTCAACTGCCCTTGTTTGGAGCTCTTCAAGCACCATTGAAGAAATCCGGATATTCACCCGTTTATCCTTTTTTAAAGTCTGCCGTGCATATCCTCTATGTTTTTCAATTTCTTCTTTAAGGTTTTTAACGGACTTCCATTCCCCTCGTTCATAGCTCTCAAGAAGTTCTTTTTCTTCTTTATCAAGTTTTAATTTAGCCATTTTTACCCTCCCAAATACTCACGAGTTGCTTTACGACTCGGAATTATTGTTTTTAGAAATTTGCCTTCTTCCTCTTCAACAAATGGGACTAAATAAACATATTTTTTGATTTTAACAATCAGCATCTGTTGATTTGGATATTTGGATTGATTCGGATGCTTAACTACATCGATAAGGTCGCCGCGTTCAATATGTAGGACCACTTGTTCAAAACCAATGCCGCGTTCAGCCTTCAACTTTTCATTTTTTTCATGATTCCATTTATAATATGCCATAGACGGTATTTAAACACGATGTGTGCCATATGTCAACATATGAGTGTAGGATGAGGTCGAACATTTATTTTATATAGCTGCGTCATTTCAACGAAATGACATCAGAAATCCCGTAGTATTAACTCTAATAAAAAAACACGGGATATGTCAATATTAATAATGAAATCAATACCATAAATATTATCTTTGAATCTATGACTTTGAGTTCAGATTTATTTAATGAGCATTTTTATTACAATTACGCGTGTTATGATGCTGCATCATAACAACGAACCGGCAGATATGATTTTAATCCAATGGACTTTTGATACCCGGTCTGTTTTTGGTAGCCACGTGTGTATATATCGTTGTAGTTCTTAGGTCCGAGTGTCCTAAGAGCTCTTGTATTGATCGAATGTCATACCCATCTTCCAGTAAATATGTGGTAAAGCTGTGTCTGAGTGTATGTACTGTTATTTTTTTATAAATTTTTGCTTTTTCTCCGGCACGTTTTATTTGACGCTGTAAATTTCCTCGGTATACATGGTGCCTTCTTACAATATTTGTTGATGGGTCTATCGATAGATTTGGGGCGGGAAAGACCCAAAACCAGAGCCACTCTTTACCGGCATTGGGGAATTTTCTTTCTAATGCATTGGGTAAATAAACACCCGGACGGTCGTTTTTCCGGTCTTCTTTAAACAGACAATGAATCCTGTCCGAATGATCTCTAAGCTCTTTTTTCAGACTTTCCGGGAAGATAGTCTCACGGTCATTATCTCCTTTTCCTTTCCGTATTGTTACCGTCCTTCTTTCAAAATCTATGTCTTTAACCCTAAGATTCAGGCACTCCCGCAATCTCAAATCACATCCATAGATGAGTCTTGCCATTAAGCGATCCAATCCAGAAAGGTGTGCAAATAGGTTATTCAATTCACTTCTGGTTAAGACCACCGGAAGTCTTCTCTTTTTCTTTGCTCTAACCGCATCCGCTACATCATTAATTGATTTATCGAGAATATGCCTGAATAAAAAAAATGGCATCAAATGCTTGATTCTGTGTGGACACAGAGACTTTTTGTTCGACTGCCAGATAGGTCAAAAAGTTTTTCACGTGATCACTTTCCAGTGAAGAGGGATCTTTTCCATTCAAGAAGATGTAAAACTTCCTCAGCCAGTGAAGGTAAGCTTGCTCGGTCCTGGGAGAAAGGTGCTTTAGCCGAATAATCCTACGCATATCCTTCGCTACTGCTTTCCATCCTTCAGGATGGCCGGAATACTCTCTTTTTTTATTATATTCGTAGAGTTGTATGGCCTCTGATGCCTGGTTAACCTGCCATTCTTCTTTTTGGCTGGAAAGATATTTTAAGAAATTTTTAATTTCATCTTTTGTCGTGGCGCCGTCCGGCCGTTTGGAGCCATGGGCGTGCCAAATATTTATTGAACAATATAACATACTGAAATTACAAAAATTATATGGCATTAAATCAGTTATGGAATAATAATTAACTTCGATTTAAATCGTTATTAATCCACCAGTTCTACTGGTAGTGCTGATTGAAAGACTGGATACTTTATATGAAGAGATATGGGTAGATTGGATACAATATATTCAACTATGGAAGGAAAAATCCTATTATACATCGTTACGTGCAATCGTGATTGCCGCGACGCAACGAAATCCCACGTCAAAAAAGCCTTCCCAGGGATACCGGAAACTTTTTGTCACTACATGGGCAGGGGAACCGCCCTTCATCCGTGTACTTCCAACGACCAGACTGGAATAGTTGCCGCTTTCCTGACCGTCCTTTCCCTGCCGGTCTCTAACTGCTACCACCCATTCCTTGATCGTATCATCGGCTTCCTCCGGTCTGATGGCTGCCCCGCTGTTTCCACCGTTCACGTGATTACCGGATTGCATGTGCATCATATGGACGCTTTCACTATCTCCGGAAACCGTCTTTTCACCTGCCGTTTCCGGGGCCGCCGATTTTCTATCAGCGAGGACCTTTTCGGCCGCCTTTTCGGCCCGGATCGAAAGCTCCCGTTCATATTCCGTGGGGAGACGCTCGCCATAGTACCCGGCATAGGCCGAGGCGCCGTACCAAGTTACCCGAACCACGGGCCTGGCGGCGTGTTCGGGATCGATTAGAAGAAAACGCTCATGCCTGTACAGGATCTGGTCCTGGGGATCATTGCCGTCCCCTAATAGAAGCCAGATCTCTTTATCCCTTCTAACCAGCCCGCCTTCCACCATCAGATCCTCTTTCACACTGTTCAGGAATTCGACGAAATGATGGATAGATACTCTCGTTTCATCCATATAAAACGGGCTCACTTGAACACCGCGATCCGTCTCCGTCCCCCCATTGGTCCCGGCCTTGATCACGCCACCCGGAATGAACCTCATTGTGATTCCATCCATTCCCAGAACCGTTTTGGGCCGGGCGCTCTCCCGAGGCCGTGATTTCCCAGCCTCCGGAGCCGGGGCCGGCGGTTCCTTACCGGCCCGTAAAACAGGTTGTTCAACCCGGGACGGTGCTTTCTTCCACCAGGGTTCGCCTGTGAGATGCCAGACAGTCATGGCGATTACCGAAAACACGGCCACAACCACCCCGGTCCATAGCCATCGATTATTATTCGTGAATGGGCCTTCCCTGCGAAAGGGAGAAACCTTCATTCCTGCGCTTTTCCTGTCGATGGCTTCCAGAAGGGCTGACCGAAGCCCTCTTACCGATTCCATGCGGTTGTTCCTCTCTTCGGCCGTGGTCTCCCGGATAATCCGGTTGAGCGTTTGAAAAAAAGGTGTTTCGGGATTCTTCAGTCCGGCCTGTTTAAAGGGAATCATGCCGGGCGAGATCTTCCCATCAACTGCTTCGAAAAGGATTTTCCCGAGGGAGTAAATGTCCGCCCGATGGTCCGCTCGCCTGAGGTCCATAAAATGTTCGGGAGACATATAAGCAGGGGTACCCTTCATATCCGTCGACCGGGTGACAGGGGTGAGCATTGAGGATCGGGCAAGGCCGAAATCCGTGATCTTGGGAATCTTTCCGTCCATGAGGACGTTACCCGGCTTTAGATCCCGGTGAATGATGTTCGCGTCGTGGAGGGCCTGAACCCCGTCAAGTACGGGCAGAAAATACTGGACCAGCCATTCCCTTGTCAGTTCCTCTTCCGGGTAAAAACCGTCTTCGGACATGGTTGATCGCAAGGTTCCGCCAGGGACATATTCCATGGAAATATATTCGACTGCGGATGATTCATCCTCCCCGATGAGGGAAAAAGAGCCATAGTCATAGATCTGTAAAATATTGGGGTGACGGATTTGCGCCATCGCCCGGACTTCGTTTCTGAAACGCTGCAAACCCGTATGCAATTCCTCCTCATTATCTTCGAGGGATTCCAGCCACTCCCTGGAAATGATTTTAATGGCAACATCACGCTTCAGGTTGGTCTGATGTGCGCGGTAGACTTCACCCATGCCTCCCCTGGCGATAAATTCAAGGATCACGTACTTATCGTTGATCACCGTACCTATCGGGATGTTGTGATTAGAATTGTTTCCCACTCCTTGACACCGAATGAATATCAAATTCCTTTTTCGAACCTTCAACGATTAAATAGCGGTCTTCATTGTGAACGCGAGTAATACCGGTATCCGTGGCTCTGCAAATTTTCTTTTTTTCCAAGGCCACTCTATTTTCTCTTATTGCCGTTCTTCAGGGCGGGCTCTAAATATTTACATAGGCCTGTATTTATTTAACCTAATTTTCGCTCATGTAATATCATATATCAAGGGGAAAGGTCCTTGAGGGTATTGTAAAGATATTTCTGAAATGGGTTATTTTTCTGGGAAGGGTGTCTATTTAGGGCTACATTATGTGCAGGGTTTTTTCCCAGGCGGGGCGGAGACAATCCGGGTGATCTTTATCCTCCCTATCTACCTTGCTTGACCTCGACCCATCATGCCGCTGCCGTATCCCATACCGCCGCTTCCTCTCCCGCCTGCCGGAGCATAGGAATTCCCGCCATCATTACGGCCCGGTCCATATCCGGGATTCATTCTGCCTGCATGACGTTCGTAGTTACGCTGTTCCTGATCCGCCGTCGCTCTCAGTTCACGAATGTCTTTGCGAAGGGCCCTTATTGCCTCAATATCGGGGTCGGCAGAATTCAAGACGGCGTCCAGGTCCCTCTCTCTCATCCGAATTTGATATTTCAGATAAGCGGAATCCTCATCGTGCTGCCGGGTCAGGTCCTCCATATTTTTTCCATCCAGGCCGGGGGGTGTTATATCCTGATTTCCATGCTGCCACTTCTGCAACAATTTGAAAATGGCTGATCCAAAAGCACCTGTTATTCCGCTCCCTCCCATGCCGCCAGGCATCCCTCCTCCCATTCCTCCCATGGCATGGGCGGAAAGGGCAAAGGTCGAGAATGTCATGAATAGGGCCACAATAATTGCCAGCGTTTTCATATCTGTCTCCTTCTTTCTTTGATTTAAATGATAATGAAAGCAATATGCATGCCACATTGTGGGACAATCCTTTAACCCCTTGTTATTCCTTGGATTCGGTTTTCTTTAAAAGAGATCTTTATTCTGAGACGCAAGAAGGGTGGTTAAAAAGTACCCGGGGTTTCCGCATAGGGGGTGGCAGGCGGTTAGGAAGTATTCACCGGCCATTTCATTGATTAGCCACCATAAAATTCACATATCGTCCGTAATGGTCACGGCTTTTGGTTGACAAATGGCCTTGCCGTAACAATTTTTTAAATATAATAGCGAAGGGACGAATAACACCGCACGACCGGTATGAAATTTCCATGTGGTGCGGGTCCCCGGTCAGAAAGGGATAATCCTTTCTGCGAAAGGAGGTGAGACAAATGGCAGTGGATCCGGTATGTAAAATGACAGTGGATGAAAAAAATGCCACAGCAGAGTACGAATATAATGGGAAAACCTATTACTTCTGCGCAGCCGGCTGCAAGGAATCATTCGCAAAAGATCCTGAAAAATACCTTGAAGGCACAGACAGATAAAGGGTCGTACATTTTTTCCTTATTTCGCGATCTTTAGAAATCTTGCGTTAATGGCAACAATTACCGTACTGAGAGACATTAGGACGGCTCCCATAGCCGGTGACAGGAGAATACCATACCTGTATAAGACGCCAGCGGCTAAGGGAATGGCAAAGGCGTTATAGCCTGTTGCCCAGATCAGGTTCTGCACCATCTTGCGGAATGTGGCACGGGAAAGGTCCAGAATCGCCGCGGCATCCAAGGGGTTGCTCCGAACCAGTATGATGTCAGCGGTCTGAACGGCCACGTCGGTTCCGGCGCCAATGGCGATTCCTACGTCGGCCTGGGCAAGGGCAGGGGCGTCATTGACTCCGTCACCGGTCATGGCTGTAATCAGACCCCTCGATTGAACCTCTTTAACCTTCTCCGCTTTATCTTTGGGCAGAACCTCCGCAAAATATTCATCCAGGCCGATTTCTTCAGAAACCCACCTAGCCACCAACCTATTGTCTCCTGTGAGCATCATGCAGCGGATTCCCATCTCCCTGAGCTTTGAGATGGCTTCCTTTGATTCGTCCCGGACAATATCCGCAAGGGCAATGGCGCCTTTGAGGACCCCCTCTATGATCACAAAAACGACAGTTTTACCCTGGGAATTGAATTCATCAATCCTTTCATCTTCTATGGAAATGTCATTTTCTTTTAAATAGCCAGGACTTACGACCTTTACATCCTTGCCCTCCACTTTGCCCTGTGCTCCTTTTCCCGGGATGGCCTTGAAATCATTCACCCGTGGAGGCCTGTCTAAGGAAGCAATGATCCCTTTTGCAATCGTGTGTTCCGAATGGGTTTCAATGGATGCGGCATACTTGAGCAATTCCTCTTCATTCACATCCTCTGAAAACGTGACGGTGTCGGTCACCCCGAATTCTCCTTTTGTCAAAGTTCCTGTCTTATCGAAGATGATCGCCTGGATGTTCCTGCCCCTCTCAAAGGAGGCCCGGTCCCGGATTAATAGCCCGTTCTTGGCGGACAGGGCGGTGGATACGGCTACCACCAGGGGTACTGCGAGTCCTAGGG
>CAYTUL010000206.1:0-7147 GCA_964441135.1 uncultured Desulfobacteraceae bacterium
ACTCCAGTGTGATGCTCCCGCGCGAAGTATTTTCTAAGACAGGCCTTTATGATGAGGAGCGGGCCTATGCCCAGGATTATGATTTGTGGCTCAGGGTGTCCATGCACTATGAGCTTGCCAACCTTCCGGAGCCTTTAATTGATCTGCGTGTTGACTGGAAAAAGATGAACAGAAAAAACAGGGAAGCGCGTAAATGTGAATTACAGATCATAAGGGATCATATCTTCGCAGGACCGTTTCCAAAATATTATTGTTTTTATCTTATAAGACCTCTTCTACTAAGTGTCTTGCCTACGGAATTGATGATGAGGTTAAAGGAGCTTCAACGATATTTTAGAGGGGCCTTTTCCTCTTCCCCTCCAGGGATCTGACTCCTTAGAAACAGTAGATATTCTGAAAAACATGCGATCCCATATCCCAGCATCTGTCATTGTCACCACCTACAACTGGCCTGAATCCCTTGAGCTCGTACTTCTTTCTATATGTGATCAGTCGGTTAAACCCGCGGAAGTCATTATTGCAGATGATGGATCAGGCCCGGAAACCGCCCAATCAGTCAAAAAGGTCCTGTCACATTCAGGATTGGAATGGTGTCACGCGCGACATGATGACAGAGGTGTCAGGCAGTCAAGGATTAAAAATCTGGCTGTAAAATATTCTACCTCCCCCTATCTCATTTTTATCGACCAGGATGTCCTGTTGGAAAGACACTTTATTGCTGACCACCTTGCCATGGCGGAGAAGGGCGTCTTTCTCCAGGGTAAACGGCTACTGCTTTCAAGGGATATCACCGAGAAAACCCTGACCAGCGGCTTTTTTAAATCCCCCGAATTTTGGTCCAGGGGCCTCGGGAATAGAAAAAATTTATTCCGGTCCCCGTTTATGGCGAAAATGCTATCCCGCCCTAAAAAATTCGAAACGTCCTTAAGGGGCTGTAATCTTTCCATGTTTAAATCAAATTTTTTAGAGGTGGACGGTTTTGACGAGACCTTTGATAAAAGCTGGGGAAGGGAGGATTCGGATATCTGCTACAGGCTCTTTCATAGTGGTTTGAAGACGAAGATCCTCTGGTTCTCCGCCCTTCAATACCATCTAAAGCACAGGGTGGTAACAAACTGGGACAGGGAGCGGTTGGATCATGAACTTGATCAAATCCTGAAACAGAAAAGGGTAAAGGCCAAAAAAGGATTTTCTCAAATTACCCCTGAAGGTGAGACCATTGATTCTTCTAAAAATTTTTTCCAAAACCAATAATTATCTTTCAAAAAGATATGAAAGTCTTGAACTTCGAAATATCCTTTAAAAAAGCAATCCATATTCTATTCTGCGGGGCCTTTCTCGTAATGCCGATGGGGACTTCTCCCTTTCTGATTTTAGGCGGATGTGCCCTTATCATCTGGATTTTCAGTGGCGAATTTATCCGGAGCAGGCACAAATATTTAGGAGAAAAATGGTTCTATCCCGTACTGGCCGTCATAGGATTATCATGGATAGGCCTTATCTGGAGTTACGACCCTTCTGTACTGGGTATTAAATTTGCGAAGAAGAGTTACTACTGGTTATTCGCTTTCGCTATCTCCTGTATACCATCCGGGAATTATTCGACAGGCTACCTTTTCAAGTCCTTTTTAGCCGGTCTTTTCCTCAACGCCCTGGTCGGATTCTTACAGTTTGCTCATATCGTCCCTATCATTTCAAAATTCGGTACGGTGTATACGGGGTTTTATGGCGGATATAATACCCTTGAAATCCTGCTTGTCCTCGGCATGATGATAGCCTCTTTCTATCTTAATCGGGCTACCGGGAAAAAAGAGAAAATCATATATGCTCTCCTGACGCTCTCCTATTTTTTCCACCTTTCCATTCTGATAGGCAGGGGAGGATATATCACATTTTTAATAATGTCACCCTTTATTATTTATAACCTGATTCCCAAAAAAAAGATGGTATTAACACCTATTATCTTTTTCGTTGCCGTGGGATTGATGAGTCTTTCCCCGGTTTTTCAGGACAGGGCTGTTGAAACTGTAAACGCAATCAAAGAGCACTTTAACGCCAAGGAGGCCTTTGTAACCGGCAAAAAATATTCCGGTCCGCTTGACAGGATCTATATGTGGCGCTGGGCCCTTTACCTGTTTAAACAGCACCCTCTTTTAGGCGTCGGCACAGGTGGTTATAACAGGGCCATTCTGTCTTCAGGAGGGGATATGGGCATCGCCCATCCCCACAATAATGTCCTCTATGTCGCCGTGAATTTCGGAGTCCTGGGGCTAACCATCTACACCTGGTTTTTCATTGTTCTTTTCAGGACGGCCTGGCGGAACAGGACAGACCCGTCAGGCTATTTTATTGTATCATCGGCCTTGGTTATCCTTGTTGGAGGGCTTGTGGACACACACATTTTAGATGCCGGGGGGGCCTTTCTGTTAGCTGTTACGACGGGGCTTCTATCATCGCTCCCCAATGATAAGAACCTGGGTTAAAAGGTTCACGGTTCCGGGTTGTATGAAAGTCCTTACAAGATATATATCCATTGAATTTGTGAAGGTATTGGTCCTCTGTCTTCTCCTTTTTATTTCCATATTTCTTGTAATCGATTTTTTGCAAAAAATTGATAATTTCATTGACGCCGATGTCCCAAGGGGAACCATCTTTGCCTACTTCTTTTTTCAAATGCCCTATATCTTCATCCAGATGATACCCGTTGCAACACTGATATCGGTTATTGTCATTTTCTCAAACATGAAAAATAATAACGAAATAATCGCCATGAAGACCTGCGGTTTAAATATTCTAAATTTTTCTACGACGATGATCCTTTTGGCCCTGATTATAAGTGTCACCACGTTTTTCTTTTCCGAACTTGTTGTGTCCCATGCCAGTTCAAAGAGTAATGAGATTTGGGATATAGAGGTCGAAAAACAGGATCCCAACCGTTTTTACGGGAGTGATCAGATATGGTACAGGTCAAAAAGTGCTATATATTGGATAAAGCATTATGATAGCGTCCACAAGATCATGCAAAACCCGACCTTCTACTTTTTCGATAAAGATTTCCATCTTATCAAGAGAATTGAAGGGAAGAGAGGTGTATGGGTAAACGGAGTATGGAGGATTGAAGATGTTATCGTTCAAAAGGCTCTGAAGAATGGGGGTTACGAAGTGAGAAAATTTATCACCCTATTTTTAGAGATCCCGGAGACTCCTGATACCTTTGTTAGAAAAATAAAACACCCCGAAGAAATGAGCTTTAGTCAGTTGAAAAGTTATGCCGAAAGGGTCAAAAATGAGGGATATGATAATACGAGATACCTTGTTGATTTAAACATCAAACTCGCATTTCCCTTTCTGAGCCTGATCCTTGTTTTTATGGGCATCCCCATCGCCCTTGAATTAAAAACAGGGGGGATACCCCTTGCAATTGCCCTCGGTATCGGACTCTGTTTCCTTTACATGGTTATTCTGAGTCTTTCGCGATCACTCGGCCTGTCCGGTGTGTTGCCACCCGTTCTCGCTGCCTGGACAGCGAATCTGGTCTTCCTTTTTCTTGGCATCTATCTGATATTGAACATGAAGAGATAACATTCATCCAAATGTCCTCCGGAAAGATCATTCGAATACTCCAAATCATTGCAAGGCTTAATATAGGAGGCCCGGCTGTAAACGTGATTTCTCTCAGCTTTCACCTCAATAGGAAAAATTTTCAAACTCGAATAGTTTGTGGAAGGGTCGGGCCAGATGAAGGAGACATGTCCTATCTTGCCCTGAATAACGGCATAGAGCCCTTCTATGTCCCCGAACTCGGCAGAGAAATATCCATTATCGACGATATAAGATCCTTTATAATACTTAGAAAATTAATAAAACGCTTCAAACCCCATATCATTCATACCCATACGGCCAAAGCCGGGGCTTTGGGGCGGTTTGCGGGTTTAAGTATGAATGTGTTTCGCAAAAATACAAAAAGAATCAAGTTTGTTCATACCTTTCACGGTCATGTTTTTCATAGCTATTTTGGGATTTTGAAGACTTTTATTTTCGTTTGGATCGAAAAAATTCTCGCCCTGTTGACCGACAGGATAATTGTTATCAGTTCCCTTCAAAAATCTGATATCTGTCATAAATACGGGATCGCGGGACCTGAAAAGGTCCGGGAGATTCCATTTTTGGGTTTCGATCTCTCCAAGTTCAAGAAGCTTTCCGGGGATAATTTGACATTCCGGAATCATTACATGTCTCAATTAGATGATAAGGTTTTGGTTGTGGGTATCATAGGGAGGCTGGCCCGCGTCAAAAACCATCGCATGTTTTTAGATGCCGTGAAAAATATCAAAGATTGGGGGCGAATCGATCTGTTTAAGTTCATAATCGTAGGAAATGGCGAACTTAAGGCCAAGCTAATCGATTACTCGCGGGACCTGGCCATACAGGATTATGTCTCCTTTATCGGTTGGCAGGAGGATATGCCTTCAGTATACCACTCTTTGGATATGGTTGCCCTGACGTCCCTAAATGAAGGGACCCCCGTCACTCTGATCGAGGCGATGGCTGCTGGAAAACCGGTTATTGCGACAGACGTAGGGGGCGTCCGGGACCTTTTTGGGACCACGGAGAATCACGCGGGGGAGATTGAACTCGCACGTAACGGCGTCCTTATACCTTCAGGAAGGAGTGATCTACTGGCCAAGGCCTTGATCTTCCTCTCCGAAGAGGAAGATCTCAGGAAAAACATGGCCGATAACGCCGAGGATTTCGTGTTTAAAAAGTTTTCAACGGAAAAACTGGTAAAGGAAATGGAATCGTTGTATTGTACGTTGGTAACTGATTGAAGGATAAAAAAGGCGTTGGGCGCAGGGCCTAGGGCGCAAGGCGCAGGGTAAAAAATAAAGAATCCACGCCCAAAGAGACTGTGTCGTAATTCGTCATCCCGGCCAAGTCCCGTGAAGTGGAACGCGAGCCGGGATCCGGAAATCTTCAAGATGATTCAATTTTCCTGGATTCCGGATCTCGCTATGCTGCACATAGCTCGTCCGGAATGACATTCTTTTCGAATTATGACACTGCCTGAAAGGACGTGGCTTTGATTTAACCCCAAAGGGGTTTTATAGGGAGAAAGCAGGTATGATGTTTCTTTTCAAGGAGATATCTTTTTGAGATTCCATTGGGCGTTGCCATGACCAAATATTTGGGGTTTATGCCTTATAACCCTTGAGACGAAGTGTAATACCTTGCAAACCCCAAATATTTGGTCATTTCCTGTGAAGCAGGTAGATATCTCCTTGAAAAGAAATATCATACCGGATATCCATCTTCAGGCGTAGCCGGATAACCATGACCCGGCCTAAAACACCGGGTTTCTAATATCAAATAAATCAGTTAGAAATATTTTTTCTTTGGACACTTAAGGCCGTAAGAGGGCCGAGTTTTCAACTTTTAATTCATGTAAAGAGGAATAGCTGCGGGTATTCATGAAAATTTTATCGATCTACTATTATCTTTCTTTCTTTTCGATAAGTTTCCTTATCTCCCTGCTGTTGACCCCTTTGATAAGGCGTATCGCCATAAATAGAGGTCAGGTCGCTTTTCCAAAAGATAACCGTTGGCACAAGAAAGAAACTGCCCTTATGGGCGGTGTAGGTATCTTTTCCTCCTTTATCCTTGTCTGGGCGATTGCCATAAATATTACAGACTGGAAACATTTTGGTCTACCCTATTTACCCATAATTCTGTGTGCTTCTGCGATATTTCTTCTGGGTCTAATTGATGACATATATAACATGGTCCCCCAGCACAAGCTTGCGGGTCAGATTGTCATAGCTTCCATACTTGTTATTTTTGGATTCAGGCTTGACTGGACCGTTTCAAAAACAATCAATCTTTTTTTATCGATCCTATGGATCGTCGGGATCACGAACGCCTTTAACCTCCTTGATAATATGGACGGATTATCTGCGGGTATCGCCTCAATTTCAGGGCTTTTTCTCTTTTTACTCTATTATGTGAATCCTCATCCAAGCGCCGATGCAGGGCCTATACTCCTGTGGAGCGTTATATATGTGGGGGCTATCTTAGGCTTTCTGATATACAATTTTAATCCTGCCTCCATTTTTATGGGTGACGCCGGCAGTCTTTTTATAGGCTTCATGTTAGCCACGATGACAGGGATAAGCCATATGGGAAAATCTCCTGGTGGAAGCGCGGGTCATCTGATCTCTGTTATAGCAATCCCCATATTAATACTGTTTATACCTATTCTGGATACCGGGTTTGTGAGTGTGATGAGAAAGCTGTTCAGCCGACCCATATCCCAGGGGGGAAAGGATCATTCGTCCCATCGCATGGTAGCCATCGGCTTTTCAGAAAGAAAGGCTGTTATTGTCTTATACGCCTTCTCAATAGCGTCAGGAGCTATTGCCCTTGCCGTCGAGCGTCTAACTGCAGGGATCAGTTCTGTCGTAATCATCCTTTACCTGCTCTTTATCGCCTTTTTCTGGATATACCTGGCAAAGGTAAAGGTCTATCCCGAGGACTCTGCCCTCACCGCTAACAGGCGGCGGGGGATGACACCCATATTGATAGACATCACTTATAGAAGAAGATTATTTGAAGTCTTCCTCGACCTTGTCTTGATTACTGTAGCCTATTACATTGCTTACCTTCTGCGATTTGAAGGTCGGTTGGGAGGAAACTTCGATTATTTTATTAAGTCGCTCCCTATAATGATCGCTTGCCAGATCCTCTGGTTCTTCATCATTGGAATATACAGGGGGGTATGGGAAAAAACGAGTCTCAGGGACATTACAGGGTATCTGAAGTCAATCACGGCAGGAACCGTGATGTCGATGCTCATTGTCGTTTTTGTTTATCGTTTCTATAGCTTCTCAAGGGCTGTTTTCGTGATCTACTGGGGTATCATGCTTATCCTTGTATCCCTTTCAAGGTTATCCTACAGGCTCCTTGACGAGGAGGTCAGGAAAGGGAATCAAAGGGGTAAACGCACGCTTATCTATGGTGTCGGGGTTGGTGGACAAATGGCCATGCGTGAGATAGAGACAAACCGGGATCTCGGAATGGTGCTCATTGGATTTCTGGACGATAACCCAATGTTGCATGGCAGGAAGATAGAAGGATACCCGGTCCTTGGAGG
>CAYTUL010000207.1:0-7134 GCA_964441135.1 uncultured Desulfobacteraceae bacterium
CGTGGGAGCTTTACGAGAAGAAGGGACTTCCCCTGGTCACGATCTTCCCTGGCGGTGTCCTGGGCCCGGGTGATGCCAAAGCCAGTGGCCAATATATCCGAAATCTGCTCCATCGCCGGATGCCGGGTACGGTGTTCAACAATACCATCCTCACTTGGGTACACGTGAGGGATGTGGCCGAGGCCATCGTCGAAGCCTTAGAGAAGGATAACAACATAGGTGAGAAATACTTTGTGGGCAAGCAGCAATTGTCACTTCGAGAGATTAACGAAATGGTCAGTGACATCTCCGGGGTTCCCCTACCGAAGATAAGTCTGCCCGATTTTCTGGTCACATTAAACGCCATAATCCTGACATGGTTAGCCAACCTGATAAAGAAGCCGCCGATGTTAGGGATGTCCGTAGACCAGATCAGGACGATGAAGGAGGGCTTTATGTTCGATGGGAGCAAGGTCGAACAGGAATTGGGGATCACCTATACCCCTATTCGCGTTGCCATTGAGGAAGCCATTTCATCGTACCAATGAAATAACGGGGTCAGGTCTGGACAATGGACAGGTTGGTGGGATTATGCTAATGGTTGCCCCTACGTAGAAAATGAAAGGGGAAATGATATGTCTCGCCCACTGAGAATAACCTATCCCGGTGTCTTTTATCATATTACATCCAGGGGTAATGAACAAAGAGCTGTTTTTAAAAACAAACTATATAGAAAAAATTCTTCGAATACCTGTGTGTTTTAATATAAGGGGATCGGGGTTATAAAAAGTAGATAGCTGCCTGTCTCAGAGGATTGAAAAAGATAAAAAGCTTAAGAGGGAAATAGATAAAATTAGAAAGAGTATGTATCTGTCAAGAGTCCAGACCTGACCCCGATGTTTTAGAGGCCCATGAGTTCAAATGGCTCTTTATCTAAATTAAATGAAAAACAAGGTCAATATCCATATCGGTGAATTCTATGCAAGTAGGGAACCCGCTGTTATTTATACTCTCCTCGGTTCATGTGTCGCTGTCTGTCTTTTTGATCCTCATAAAATGATAGGAGGAATGAATCATATCCTTCTCCCCGGCAGGCCTAATCTGAGTCGGTTTGATCACTCGGCCAGGTACGGGATTAACGCAATGGAATTGTTGATAAACCGGATAATGAATTTGGGAGGAAACAAGTGCGAGATTGTCGCCAAGGTTTTTGGAGGGGCTCATGTCATTCCGGCCATTTCCCCTGCCAACAGCGTAGGTCCCAGGATAGCCGAGTTCGTAAAGCTGTTTTTAGAAAAAGAAGAGATCAGGATAATCAGCCGGGATCTTGGAGGCGATAGTATAAGAAGAGTATATTTCCATACGGACACCGGTGAGGCATTTGTGAAACGCATTCCAAGTATGAATTATCAAAATATTTCAAAAATGGAGAAGGAATACTTTAGGCGTATTAAAAAAGAATCAGTAAAAACAGACAATATTGAAATTTTTTCAGAATAATAGACATAAAAACTCTCCGAATTATCCTTTATACAACATCCAACAACACCTAAAGGGGTCACCCATAAGAAGGGACGTTTGTGCAGAAAGTGCTTTATGTTAGGAATAGTATAAATAGACACTCTCTGTACCTACGTCCCCTCCTATGCCATTGGTCCATCAGCTAATTCCCTGATAATATTTAAATTTCCTGATATCTTAGAGGGATGACTTGTTAATAGCAACGGACTTTTGTAAATTTTCTTGTTTGTCACATCATGTTGGCCCCTGTGTATTGCCATGGACAGGGGTGTTCCGCCATGGTAATGTCCGCACCACATAAACCCGTTATTGAAAGCGGGACCAGCGTGTGTGAGAGAAATTTGATTTGCTTAAGAGAGCTCAGATTATGAAAAGACAAAGGCCGGATAGCGCGCCTGATGCTGTGCTGCCGGGGGGCAGCCCTGCGCCCCCCCGGAAGCGCGGAGGCTTTGCCCAAACCTTGGACGTCCTACGGGAGAGGGACTTCAGGATTCTTGAAACCGGCATGGTCCTGTCGATGGCAGCGATGCAGATGAACATCATCTCCCGGACCTGGCTGGCCTATCACATTTCCGGCTCAGCCCTTGCCCTCGGTTTAGTGGCGATGGGGCGCGGTCTGCCACAGCTTTTCATCAGCCCCCTTGCCGGAGTGGCTGCCGACCGCTTCGACAAGCGTAAGCTACTCATGACAACACAGAGCGGCATGGCATTCCTGGCACTGGTCAATGCCGTACTGGTTCACCTGGGCGTGATTCAGGTTTGGCATCTTGTGCTTCTCGGGCTTGCGCAGGGATTTGTATTTCCATTCACGATACCCTCTCGACAGGCGATGATCCCGCACTTTGCGGGGAAATCGAATATAGCCCAGGCCTTCGCTATCGATTCAGCGGGGAGGAATCTCAACCGTGTCCTGGCACCGAGTATCGGTGGCGTGTTGATTGCGTGGCATCCGGTCATCGCCTTCTATGCGATCTCGGCTGCCTATGCAGGCGCTGCCCTGACGGTAGCCCGGCTGCCAGCGGTGAAGACGGTTCGTTCCGTAAAGACCAGCGCTATGCGGGACCTTGCCGAGGGGATCGGATATGTGTTTAAGAATCGGATACTTTTGGTCTTAATCGCAATAGCCTTTATTGCGGTGATCCTGGGGATGCCGGTCCAGCAGTTCCTCACGGTCTTCCAGCGTGAGGTGCTTCATGTTAGTCCAAGGGAGCTCGGGCTCATGTACACGGCAATCGGAATCGGTGCTCTCCTGGGCTCGGTAGTCATTGCAGGAATCTCGAACTCTCCCCGTCGCGGCATGATTCAGATGGGATTCGGGGTCATCTATGGTGCGAGCCTCGTCGGATTCGCCACGTCACACATTCTCATTGTGTCTCTGGCCTTTCTAATCGTTTTCGGTCTGGCAAGCGAGGGCTACATGACGATCAATCGGGTCGAGATAATCACCAATACAGATTCTTCCGTACTGGGACGCGTGCTTGGGATTTATGTGATGACATGGGCGTTGATGCCCATTTCGGCCTTGCCGCTTGGCTTTTTTGTCGATATGTTTGGGCCTGTGGCAACCTTTGCTGGAGCGGGCTGCCTAATGGTTCTGTCCCTTGTTCTGGTTATGGCAGTGCACCCGGCCGTATGGCAAGCGCGCAGGCCGGGCTCCCGCAATACTCGCTAATGTCTTGGATCTCAGCCTTACTGTGATACGACACATCCAAAAGCACCCCTTGTCGTGGAAAATAAAAGAAAGAAAATATATTGATAACTATCTGAAATTATTGACATCAAAACGCAATATCAGGTTCAAGGCGATGCTAATATTATAGAATTTACAATAATAAGAGGGGACGTAAGAGCGGACGTTGGTGCAGAAATTGCTTTATGATGGGAATAGTATAAATAGACACTCTCTGCACGAACGTTTTACATCTTGATGGTGGATCAGGATCATTCAAAGAGTTTGACTTCCATTGAAAGCGTGTTAAAATAACAAAATTCCACTTTAGATAATAGCTCAATTCCTACCTACATAAAAACAACCGATGGAAAATATTGTTCCAAAAAATTTTGACAGGATTTTCCAGGTTATCCATTCCGCACACCAGTTTTGTGACTGTGATTCGTTCATCAAAGAAATCCTCAACAACCTGTCTGACTGCTTTCAATTCGATCGTTCCCATATATTTATCCAAAAGGAGGATTGCAGCCTACCCACTTATTATCTAAAAAACATGGAAAAGAAATTTACACAGCAGTATCTGGATTATTATTACCTCAAAGATCCTTTAAAATTTTGCACCGGTCCTGCCTCTAATCCCAGATTAGCTTTAGGCCCCCTCCATGAGAGAGGTGTTGTCATGTGGCAGGATTTTCTAAGCTATGAATCATTTGTATCATCGGAATATTACAATGATTTCCTGAAACCGCAAAAAATCTTCTTCGAAGTTATGGGCTATTTGCAGTTCGAAGACAGTATACTCGGAATTATCGGCATGTACAGATCGCGGAAATCTAAAGCGTTTTGCAATAGTGATCTCCAGAGATTGAAGTTTTTGTGTTCCTTTATCGCCTTAGGTCTAAATAACATTAAAATTCATAATCAATTCAATATACAGACAAGTATTATGGAAACATTAGGACACCTCTCATCCGGTGCCGTTATTATTATGGACAATGAATTCAATCCCATATATCTGAATCACATGGCTAAGAAGATCTGCAGTGAAACCGGTTATAACCTGTCATATAGGGAAAATTATCGGAAACCCATTCCACAAGTCTTTTTAAAGGATTGCAAGCTATTACGGGAAAGAACCAAAAAACAGCAAGGGCAGGAACATATGCAGCCTATAAGAAGCGTGATTCGGTTTAGATCAACTGATTTTATTGTCCACTCTCAGCTCTTTGAGAAAGCTTTTCAGTCAACGTTTGAAAAGGTCTTTTTAATTCGCATCGACCCGGTTAGCAACGCTCTTGAATTGGATCAGAAGAAGATCAAAGGTCTTTTTGACCTGACAAGAAGAGAATCCGAAATCGTGAGTTTTATTGCAAAAGGTAAAAAAAACAGTGACATAGCTCGAAAACTACATATCAGTGAGCTTACCGTTAAAACCCATATTCAAAATATCTTTGAGAAAATGAACGCCAATTCCAGGTCTGCCGTCGTTTTTAAAATTATGAGCGAAATGTGAAAGTCCATGATTTTTTGAAAACCGGTGTTTCAAAGGGTTAAATGTCCCTATTCCACCTTATTCATTCCTTGTCATACCTCAGGCAGAATGGTTTATCTTCATTGACCCTGCCGGTATCCTTGTAAAAAATAGTTAATAGTATCAAATAGATATACCGATATATGTCATGAAATCCTCTCTATACAAGATAAATAGAGTTTATCGTTGCCCCATTAAAGGGTTGCGTATTTCCGGTGATATTCATGGATGACCTCCTTTATCCTTCAGGTACCCCGTCAAAAGGATCTCATAAAATACTCCTTTTGGAGTATTGAAAAGAAAAAAGTGTTGATTTAAATCAGCTATAGGTAACAATGACAGCATCATCGGCATAACGCTCATTTGCCCTTTTAACCTTAATCCACAGCAATACATTGTGAATAAACCGTGTCCCGATTATCAGGGGGAGGGCTAATAATGATTGTCGGAATTCTCAAAGAGATCAAGGCTGAAGAAAACAGGGTCTCCATGACACCGGCAGGTGTAGAGGTGATGAAACAGCACGGACTTACAGTCCTCGTTGAGAAAAACGCCGGTAAAGGCAGCGGTTTCATGAATGAAGATTATGCTCTTGCCGGTGCGGAGATCATAGATACTTCCGAAGAGATTTATAAAAGGGCGGAAATGGTGATGCATGTCAAGGAACCCCTGCCTTCTGAATATCCAAATATCCGTGAAGGTCAGATTATTTTTGCCTATCTTCATTTGGCAGCGGCGGAGGAGTTGACCCATGCCCTTATTCGCTCGGGTTCCGTGTGCATTGCCTATGAAACCATACAAAAAGCGGATATGTCCCTACCCCTTCTCACGCCGATGAGCGAAGTAGCCGGTCGTATGGCTATTCAACAGGGGGCAAAATATCTGGAGATGACCCAGGGTGGGAATGGGATTCTATTAGGTGGTGTCCCTGGAGTAGATCCGGGTACCGTCCTAATCATCGGGGGCGGAACCGTCGGCATTAATGCGGCTAAAATGGCCTGCGGCCTTGGCGCAAAAGTCTATGTCCTTGATATAAATTTAGAGCGTCTTCGTTACTTGAGTGATGTCATGCCTCCGAACTGTTTTCCTCTAATGTTCAAACCAGCCACCATAAGAAGACTAATAAAAGAAGCCGACGTTGTTGTGGGCGCTGTTCTAAAAACCGGAGCAAAGGCCCCTAAACTTATAACCCGCGAAATGCTGAAAACAATGAAAGAAGGGGCTGTATTGATAGATGTTGCTATCGATCAGGGCGGCTGTTTTGAGACCTCCAGGGAAACTACCCATTCGGATCCAATATATACGGTTGATGGTGTTGTCCATTACTGTGTCTCCAATATGCCGGGAGCATTGCCTAAAACATCCACGTTGGCCTTAACCAATGCGACCCTGCCCTATGCAGTCGAAATTGCAGAAAAGGGTTGGAAAAAGGCCCTGCTGGAAAACCCCGAAATAAGATGTGGAGCCAATGTGGTCAAAGGCAATATCACCCACCATGGCGTTGCGGAAGCCTTTGGGTTAGAATACATACCTGTTGAAAATCTTCTATGACCTGTTACTTTCTATTTTTTGCTTCTATAGAGGCAAATCATGTCCACGGAAAATTTACTGGCTAAGAAAAAGGTCCTGATCGTTGATGATGAACCCGATGTTCTGGTAACATTGGAGGAATTGCTGTCGATGTGCGATATTACAAAGGCCTCCACCTTTGAAGAAGCCGCAGACCTGATAGAAAGACAACATTTTGATTTGGCTATCCTGGATATTATGGGAGTAAAAGGGTATGATCTTTTAAAGAAAGCCATTCAAAAAAATGTGATTGTGGTCATGTTGACGGCCCATGCCCTGAATGCTGAAAATCTCTTAAAGTCCTATACCGAAGGGGCGGCCGCTTATCTACCTAAAGAAGAGTTGACCAACATTACCACCTATTTGAACGATATACTGGAAGCCAAGGAAAAGGGTAAGAGTTTCTGGTGGCGCTGGATAGATAGGATGGAAGGGTACTTCGATAAGAAATTCGGCCCCGAATGGCAGGAAAGGCATCAGATCAAGATCAGGTAGTGAGGGTTCAATGAAAAGACTTCATGACAAAGTCGCGATCGTAACGGGTGCAGCCCAGGGGATTGGAAAAGGAATAGCAAGGGCCCTTGGAAGGGAGGGGGCCGTTGTCGCCCTCTGGGATATCGCCGATCATGTGCATGATACGGCCGAAGAGTTAAAATATTCGGGATCAAAGGCCAGCTCCTACACCGTCAATATCTCGGACGTCGATCAGGTTGATGAAATCATCAATCAAATGTCGGATCAGTTTAAAAAGATCGACATCCTGGTGAATAACGCCGCAACAGCCATTTTTACCCCTTTTGTGGAAATGACCATAGAGGATCGTAACAGGATATTCAACGTGAATTTTAACGGGATGTGGAAC
>CAYTUL010000208.1:0-7121 GCA_964441135.1 uncultured Desulfobacteraceae bacterium
CATTGAGAGCCTGGCAAGAGCACAGGGTCATACCCACGCTGGATCTCCCCACCGCCCCTTTCCACAGCATCGTTCCCATCGGAGCCGCCATGCTTTGCATTGAACTCATTATCCAGATGATTCGTCTCATTCCTTCCATAAGAAAAGGATAGATTCGCATGTCGCCACTCGTTATCTGTCTCTTAGGCCTTGCCGCGTTCTTTATCATCATGTCCCAGGGCATGCCCATCGCCTTTGCATTCGCCTTTGTCGGGTGCGCGGGCATCATGTTTCTCAAGGGATTAGGGCCCGGTCTGTCCGTTGTCGGCAATGCGCCCTATACCTGGGCAACCATGGGTGCATTATTGCCTGTGCCCCTCTTCATGCTCATGGGGCAGTTCATGTACCATTCAGGCTTCAGTACGGAGCTTTATTCCGCCGCCCACAGGTGGCTCGGGAGAAGGGCCGGCGGGCTGGCACTGGCGACAACCCTTGCATCAACCGGATTTGCCGCCTGCTCTGGCGCCAGCCTGGCGGGGGCGGCCACAATGGGGGCCGTGGCCTATCCCGAGATGCGGTCATTCAAATACCACCCGCGGTTGTCAACGGGCTGTATTGCGGCCGGGGGCAGTTTGAGCTGTCTTATTCCTCCAAGCGCCGCCTTTATTGTCTACGGCGTTCTCACGGAAACCTCTATAGGCAAGCTTTTCATCGCGGGCATCCTGCCCGGCCTTCTCCTCGCGGCTTTATATATGACCGTCATTGTCATCCTGTGCCGGCGGAATCCCAGCCTGGGCCCGCCGGGACCCTCCTATCCCCTAAGGGAGAAACTGGCCTCTTTAAAGGGTATTCTGGGCGTAATCGCCCTTTTTCTCATTGTCATCGGCGGGTTGTTCATCGGTGTCTTTACACCCTCCGAAGCAGGGGCCATGGGCGCCTTCGGGTCCTTTGTCATTATGGTTCTGCGGGGAAGGTTGACGAAAACCACGCTTGTCACGTCCCTCAGGGACGCCATCACCACGACCTGCTTCGTCCTGACCATTACCATCGGGGCCATGGTATTCTCCAATTTCCTGGCGATAGGCGGATTTGCGAGCCTTTTCCGTCAATGGGTGATGGCCCTGCCGGTCTCCCGGCACCTTATCATGATCGCCATCCTCTTGATGTATATCCCTCTCGGCATGTTCATGGACGGGCTGGCCATGCAGCTTCTGACATTGCCCATAGTCTATCCGATCGTTTTCGGTCTGGGTTTTGATCCCATCTGGTTCGGCGTCGTACTCACCCTGATCGTTGAAATGGCCTTAATCACACCTCCTGTAGGGATGAACTCCTATGTAGTTCACGGCGTGACAAGGGTTCCCCTGGAAGAGGTCTTCCGTGGTATATTACCCTTCTTTCTGATGATGTTGGCCTGCTTGGGCTTGCTGTATATCTTTCCTCAGATTACCCTCATTCTGGTTTGATTTAATTCTCCTTTACTTTTTACCGAATCTTTTATTAATTGGTATGCTTGATAAGAGTTCCTTGTACAGTAGATGAAATGTCCCATGAAAGGGGAAAAGATGAAGGACTCCATTCTGTATATAGCAGGTAAGCTTCTAAAAAACGGCATTCGTTTTCAATATCTGAAAAGAACGGGAAAACCCGGAAAGGTCCAGGCGCTCAGCCTTGAGATAACACACGATTGCATCGCGAAATGCATCATGTGCAATATCTGGAAGATCCCTCGTGGAGTGCCCAATCTACCAATTGAAGACTGGGTGCATCTCCTTTCGTCCGACCTTTTTCATGACCTGAGGGAGCTGGATATCACAGGGGGAGAGCCCTTTTTGAGGAGGGATCTTTTGGATCTCTTTGAAGGAGTCTGTGACCTAAAACAGGAAAATCTGAAGGACCTTCAATCCATAGCAGTAACCACGAACGGACTCTTGACAGGTCCTGTCCTTGAGACCACAAAAGAGATTCTCGGAAGGCTGAAAAAAAGAAATATTGACCTGGTCATGGTCTGCGCCATGGACGCCGTCGGAGAGACCCATGACAGGATAAGGAATTTTAAGGACGCATGGAAAAGGGTAAATGAGACCATCCAGGGTCTTAAATTGCTCAGAGAGAAATTCAACAATCTGATAATCGGGTTAAAGACGACCATACTGCCCATAAACGTAGGGGAACTGGAACCTATCTCCCTATATGCCGATTCCAACGGCCTGTTCACAATAATCTCACCCTGCATTATCACCAAAGGGCGCTATCTGAATCCGGATCTTGCAAAGGATTTGGCTTTTTCCGAAGGAGATATCCAAGAAATGATACGGTTCTTTGAGGGAAAAGGTTTCAAGTGGAGTTTTCACGGCGACAGCCTGGTGGAATATTTCAAGACAGGAGAAATGAAAAAACCCTGCTCCTGTGGTTTTAACTATTTTTTTGTGCGAAGCAACGGAGACGTGTATCTCTGCCCCCTTATAAACAGCAGTCTTGGTAATATCAAGGATTCATCAATAGAAGAGTTGATCAGATCAGAAAAGGCGTCCAGTATCAGACGTAAAATAGGGAGATTTCCTGAATGCAAGGGATGCACTGAGCCCGGTTTGGAGCGCTACGCCCTGCCCTATGAGGGGTTCGTATATCTCTCTCTCCTCCTTAAGATGGGCAGGAATGATTTCCTTCAACTGCACCGCCATATGGGACTGGATAAGTATTTAGCCTCTTCGGAATGAAACCTTCCGCAATGGGTCGCGATATGACCGGCTTGAATCGGGGATGAGCTATCCTGCAAACAATGAGGCTCAGGGTATGGCGGAGTTCATGCCGACGACATCGGATCCCGAAGGGATCGGGACATCCTCCTGATTTATTTCGCCATTACCGTTCCGGTGGAGTTCCTTGTGAACGGCAATGCCGATCTTTTCGAGGGAATAGGGTTTTTTAAGGTACTCCCCGGCCCCCAACCGCTGGGCCTCTTTGACCCGCCGGGTTTCTGAGAACCCGCTCGCGATTATGGCCTTCTGCCTGGGATGCTGCTTCAGGATTCTCTTGTAGGTGTCCAGACCGTCGATGCCGGGATTCATGATCATATCCAGGACCAGGAGATCCGCCTTTTTATTGTTTAAAAAACGGACGGCTTCTTCACCGCTTGGAACCGTCGACACGGAATAGCCCAATCTCGTTAGAATATTCGCGGCTATGTCCCGCTGCTCTTCCACATCATCAACGACAAGAATGGATTCACCTTGCCCCTTGTATTTTTCCGGAGTAAACCCGTTTTTCTGTTTCGGCATGATTTCCCTGGTGGCGGGAAAGTACAATGTAAACCGGGTGCCCGAACCCTCATCGCTTTGAATATCGATAAAGCCGCCGTGATCCTTGACCGTGTTCCAGACTACTGTCATCCCCAGCCCCGTACCGCTTCGGCCCATCACCTTTTTCGTATAGAAAGGCTCGAAAATCTTTTCCAGCTCCGTGCGGGACATTCCGATACCGGAGTCGAAAACATGGAGAACGACATATTCCCCTTCCGTGATTACTTCATAACCCCTCAGGGGTGTGTCTAAGTAATAGTTTTCGGTCCTGATGCTGACTCTTCCTCCTTCCGTCATGGCTTCCGCGGCATTGGAGACCAGATTCATGAGAACCTTTGAGATATGAACAGACGAACCGCTGTTGTTGAAAAGATCCGGATCGAGTATAATATCAAATTCGATATTCGGGTGGAACCGCTTCAATCCCTCGAACTCGGGCGATTGCAGATAGTCCTCGATAATAATGTTAAGATTCATGAGTTCTTTGACGGTTACCCCTCTCCTGGCGAGTGTGAGGAGGTCCTGAACGATCGCGGCTGCTTTCTGTCCCGATTTGTGGATAGTCGTAATCATTTTTCTCAAGGGACTGTCTGCCGGCACTTCCATCAGTAACAGCTCCGGGTAGCTGACGAGCCCGGCGAGCACGTTATTCAGATCGTGGGCGACGCCGCCGGCAAGCATACCGATGGCCTCCATTTTTTCCGCCTGCCGTAACTGGGTCCTGAGCTTTTGCTTATCCTTTTCGGCACGTTTCAGGTCTGAGATGTCGCGATTATAGATAACCGAACCCACGAAATCGCCGTCATCTCCATAAATGGCCCTCTCCTTTCGCCAGATCTGGATCTTTGAGTGGTCCTTTCGGATCATCTCAATCTCGCCTTCCGCGTAACCTGTTTCCTGAAGGGAACGGAATTTTTCTTTGTAGGAATTCCGATCATGTTCCGAGAAAAAGGCCGTGGTGTGGTTTCCGATGATAGCCTCCCGTCTGTATCCCAGAAGCCGTTCGTGGGTCTTGTTGCACTCCACGATATTTCCTCTCGGATCAAGGACTTCCACCCCGTCGGGGGCCGCTTCAAAGAGAAGCCTGTAATTCTCCTTTTTTTCCAGGGTTTCATTAATCTCCCTGAGCATTTTATAGAGCTCAAAACTTTCAAGGGCGTTGGCACTGCTCAGGAGGATAATCGACAGGAGGGACAGGGATATTTCGGATACGTAACTGTTGTCCTTGTCAAGAAGGCCCATGAACATCCCTCTGACCCTTGAATTGGTTGCCATGACATGGAGGAGGATCTTTTTTTCATGATGCTTGGTGGAGAAGATGACGGGCCGATTCTGACGGATAGACCAGGCAAAGGTGCCGTTGTCTATCATGTAATCCATTTCCTGTTGGATAAAGGGGCCGATCTCCTCCGGCCAGCAGCCGGCAAGGTAGAAATCGTTATTCAATTCGTCCACGAGAAAAAAGGCCTCGGCGTCAAAGGGGATGAGCCGATGCAGTCGTGTTTTTGCCTCTTCCAGAATAATGGAAGGCTCCTGGAGCTTGTTTATACTGGCCTGAAAGTCGCCGAGGGAGGCCGCCATTTCAAGCGCGTCAAAGGTGAATCGGTTTATCTCCTCGAGATATTGGATCCTCTGTTCAAGATATTCGAGACGATTTTCCATAGATCTATCCAGATTCAAAATTGAGATACTGGGTGATATCTTCTATCTGACGGTCCATCTGTGAGATGGTAAAATTTAAAATGTTGGTTGTGATGTCTATGCATTCCCATGCATTCATATCCAGTGGGGGAACAAATCTCTCACCGCTTGAACCCATTTCAAGCGCATTAATCAACACATCGGCCAAGTGAATAATCGCCGGATAAAGGGGATCATTCGAATTATTGGGGACATGATGAAACCGGACGATATTTTCAAGAGACACGGGTAATTTCCACATTTTTAATAGATTTCCCCCAAGGGCGGCGTGCGAGAACCCGATTACCTCTTCCTCTATGGGATATAAAAGCTTGTCGTCAGCAAGGGCTTTCAGAAGGGTAACCCTGGCATGATCCGGTTTATGACTATAAAGGATAAGCCGGCCTATATCGTGAAGCAGGCCTCCGACAAACAACCGTTCAATATTCTGTGCCTTCTTGTACCCTCCGATAATACGGGCAACGACACCGCAGGCGATGCTGTGCCTCCAGAAGGATGTCATATCAATCAGATCGGAAGGGATATCCCTGAAGACATTCATTACATTAACCCCGAGGACCAGGGTAATGAGCTGTTTGCTGCCTACAATGGTAATGGCCCTCGAAAGCGTGTCTATTTTAGAAGGAAAGCTGTAAAAGGAGCTGTTCACCAGTTTGAGGAGGCGGGCAGATAGACCGGGGTCTTTGCTGATAACGTTGCCGATATCCATTGATGATGCCTTTGGATTCTGAATGGTCTCATTGATTTCACCGTAAATCGTTGGAAGGGAAGGAAGTTTGAGGTTCCCTGATATCCAGTCCGAGGAGTCAAGTTTTGACTCGAAATGGGCAATGATCCGCTTATCCTTCCTGATTAGAGCCTGAAGGGAATCCTTGTTATCGGCCGGTCGAGGAGCCGGGCGGATGCCTGAAAGCTCTTCCGCCTTTCTCAGGACGCCGAGCTTGAAAATCGCTCTCACGGGAGGTGCCTTCAGGTCATTGTGCCTGTAGCGCTCCAGTATGGTCTTTTTGGCCTCCTCAATCACTTCAGGATCAATATCGGAGATACTTTCCGCGGTTGCTTCCCCGTTGGAAACACCATTGACATCGGCCTCCACGACCCCCCACATCTTCATAACCTTCAGATGTTTCGGTTCGATCTTCGTGCCCTTGGCGAGCAGGAAACGGCCGTCAGGATTTCTGAGGTCATCCGCGAGAATCATGTCCGGTTTTATCTCAGCCACATTAAGAATACCCATGTTGGATTATAACCTCTCCTGGTTCATGAAATCATCACGCCAAAATGAATAGAATTTTGCCTTATATGGTCTATCGGCAGCTCTTGGCGATTTCTTTAAGCGAAATCAATGGATTTGGTTATTTCTTAAGACGAATGGAAAAATGATGGTGAAAACATATCCAGTATGTTTTATTTTGTAAAATCATCTTTGGGAGGGCAGTACGATAAAGGGATCTTCCGGAGAAGGCTATATCTGTCTCCCGGGCCCTTTCCTCCAGATAAGAAAAACCCAGAGTCCCGGGAGCCCGGCAGAGAGCATCATCAGGGTGCCCGGTTCCGGCACGGGGATGTCCTCTGCCGGACCACCCTGATCGAAATGACCCAGATTCACCTGGCCACCGCCCTGTAGATCGCCGACGATGAGGGAACCCGTGATAAGCCCGGAATCGAACGTGGTCCTGGCCAAAGGGGCCAGGATGTTGACGGCGTTGGTACTTGTGAGATTCAGGGTCTCTATACCGGGCATGTTTAAGAGTACGTTTCCCGGGGTTATCCCCCCGGTATAGGTCCAGCCGGTCCAATCGAGAAAGACCGTCTGATCGGAGGCGTTGCGGACATTGATGTAGACCACCGCGTCTTCAGGGGCGTTGATGGTAAAGCCCCAGGCATCTTTAAGGGTGCCGGCGTCAATATTTACGATATTCACGCCGCTATTCCCGTTAAAAACAAGATTTCCCCAATTATCAGTCACCTCACCGGTGGCTTCCCATCCCCCGATCAGTGTAGAGGTATCTAAAAAAAAGTCGGAGATCACGCTGTGATTGAGTATGGATTCAAAGGGGACACCGCTTAATTTCTGGCCCGTGACCGTCATGGTATCGTCGAGATAGATCATTCCGCCGGCCAGGACATCCCCATCGA
>CAYTUL010000209.1:0-7120 GCA_964441135.1 uncultured Desulfobacteraceae bacterium
CGCCGCTCCATGGATCCCGGCTTGACGGGGAGATGACATCTTGATGGTGGATCAGTGGACTTCCACATCATTGTAACCCCGAAGTCAATGTGTTATAGAGTTCATTGCTTTACTATAAAACTTTTTCGTAACGTTTAAAAGTGTTTGCATGGGTCGTTTCGATATTGTCAGTCCAGGTTTCGGCCATCATCCTTTTCTCAAGGGGATATCTACTACGCAAGTCGCAAATGACTTAAAATGAGAGGTTTGCCATGTCCATAGGAGATTCCCAGGGGTTCATAGGCGTAAACCTCTAATTTTAAGTCATGGCCAAGTAAGTTGGAATTTAAAAAGATATCCCCTTTCGAAAAGGATCATGGCCTTGCCTTATGGTGAAGTATGATTTAGAAAAATACAGCCATGCAAACATTTTTAAACGTTGCCAACTTTTTTTTATTCCGGTTTCCATCCGGATGAGGGTTGAAATGAAATAGGCATTCGATTTAGGGGAGGACAGGGCCATTAGGTTTCATCCAAATATAGGTTTATATGTTACGAAATAAATGGAATTATCTAAAATTCGGGGTGGTAATCGCTATATTCGTCTATCTCTATTTGACGGGCCAGTTGGAGCTCGTTTATTTGAAGAGAGTGTTGGAAAAACCGGGGCTCTTTGGAATTTCCGCTCTTTTCATTATATTGAGTGTTTTCGTTGCCGTTCAGCGCTGGCGGGTCCTGTTAAGGGTCCAGGGTGTTGATCTCGGTATGGTATTGGCGGTCAAATTGAGTATGATCGGTTATTTTTTCAGCACCGCGATCCCAGGAGCTGTTAGTGGAGATGTGGTGAAGGCCTATTACCTGGCAAAGGGTGAAAAGGAAAAAGAGCGATTATTTATGTCGGTTATCCTGGACAGGCTATTGGGGATGTATTCCATGTTTCTGGTTGCCGCAACCGCCGTCCTTATCATTGTGGTTCAGGAGAGGATATTGGGTCAACAAGGTGTGTGGACCCAATCGAGTGTGAAGGTCCTGTCGATTTTTATATTGGCCGTCTTCTTAGGTTTTACATTGCTCTGGTGCCTTTTCATAACCGGAATACATAGACGATTATCGGCAATGAGCTATCTCCTTAAAAGGGCTCCTTTCCACGACACCATCACAAATATAGTTCGTGCAATGGAAGAATATGGACAAAGGCCCGGACTGACCATGTACGCCTTATTATTATCCCTGTTGTGTCAATTTTTTCTTTACATGGGGATGTGGGTTCTGGCACTTCTTTTAGAGATCAGGGAACTGACATTTATCAATTACCTGTTTGCACTTCCCGTAGCGCTGGTAATCAATGCGATCCCTTTGGCACCTGGAGGATTAGGGGTAGGAGAGGCCGGTTTTCGCGGAATATTCCTTCTTTTTCGGTCCAATAAAGGCGCGGAGCTGGCTGTGCTATTTCATGTTATTTTTTTCTTTTTCGCCCTGGGTCTCGGGGGAATTGTCTATCTATTGTCCGACTTTTCTAAGAAAAAATATTTGACAGGATAACAGGATGAATAAAATTTTCTTGCCCTCACATTTATCAGATTCCTTTTTCGAAAGGGAGTAATCGAGTGGGCTTCCCGGAATGCCGTGATTCCTGACGGTACCATTCTTTGCTTTTTAGAAGCCATCCGCACGAGAAGATCCACGCACACCCGAGAAGCCTTTGTGTTGCTCCTCAACCTCTCTTATCTTAATAGACACATTCATTTGAGATTTCTTACAGTAAAAATGGGAGACCTTTATGATTTTATTCTAAAACGATATCCTGAGTAGTATTCACCCAGAATCCTTCGCCCGGATGGATATCCTCAAGGAGTATGAAATCCTTTCCCTGGGCGTAGGATGCACCGCCGTCTTCCTCGCCCGGCAGGTAGACGGCCCAGTTATTGCCGGTCCATTTCCAGATTGATGTGATTTGTTGTTCGTTACCGGTTATCAGGTCGGTAATGGTTTTAGTCTCGCTGTCCCTTAACCCCACGAGGTTCCAGCCCTGGGTGAGGGTAAGGCTCCCGGTTTCCTGGGTCCCCGGGATAGAGATAGTTTCTGATCCCACGCTGTTCACCCAGAATCCTTCACCCGGATTGATGGTGTCAAGCACATTGAATTCTTTTGATCCTGCATAGTCCGAGGTCTTCAGGCCAGGCAGATATACCGCCCATTTATTATTTTCCCACTTCCAGACACTCTTGAACGCTTCTTTATCGGACAGTTTATCCGCCGCATCAAAGCCTGTTCCGGAACTTACAAGATTCCAGCCGGGAGTCAAGGATATCGAGATACTCTCAGTAGGTATGAAATTAACAAGGGCACTAAAAACCATATTGTTGATTTCATATCCCTCTTTTACAAAAGTGAGATCTATATTATCCGAGATCCAATTAATCGTCGGGTATGTAGTAATTTTTGGATAGGTATCAGGGGGATTACCTGAATAATACCATTGAGATGAACCGGCAATAAGGCTGTCGTTATCTTTTCCAGCACCATAGCATATTCGGTGGGTGTCTATGTGATAGAGATCTCTTTGTGGATCGTAAGGTATCCACCCGAGGGAAGGATAGAAGATATCAACCCAGGCATGGGGACCCTGATTCCAATTGATCGAGTTAAAACTCCCCCAATTATAAGGTAATGTATAGGATTTGGATAGTGAATATCCTGTAACGTACTTTGCTGGAATCCCGGCAGCCCTTAAAATAGCACAGCTCAAGTGGGAAAAGTTGGCGCAAACCCCAACTTTGTCGATATAGGTGGAGACCGCGTCAACATTTTGATTTGGACCATAGGTAATATTGTCCCTGACCCACCCACATATGGCCAGGACAGCCTCCCATTCCTGGTCAAGGCCATTTGTCAGTGAACTTGCCAGATATGTGATCATGGTGTTATCTGATTGGACTTGTTCTGTAGCCTCTAAAAATTGTCCGAATTCCTGGGTAAGATTGCTGTTAAGGGGGAACAGATCGCTTGTCGTGAATTTATCCAAATTGGCCGTGTTGCTGATAGAATAGGTGACTGTACCGGTGATCGTACCGGGTGAGGGGTTATTCCAGAACAGTTCGAGGTATTGATTTCCGAATTCATCCGTATTGGTTATTGATATATCCGGTGAAGGTGAAAAGGTAAGTTGAGGAGAATCGACACTTTGACTATTAACATCATAGTCATAGATCTGGGGGAGAGGATAATAATATGTAAATCCTGCGATTCCAGCAGGTATGGAAATTTCGATGCTATCTTCAACTGTGAAGGAAGCATCCATGGTCCCGGAATAATAATAGATTGTGGCAGATGCAGTGCTACAAAAATTTATAGTAAACCACACCAATGATAGAAATAGCAGCCGCTTTTTCATCATTGTCCTACCATTTATTTAACCAGAATATCAAAATAGTTACTCTCCCTGTATTGTCCGTCTTCATAAACCCAGAACAGGAAACCATAGTCGCCGTCACCAAGGTCAAAATCAAAGCTTACAGAAAAACTCCCATCCGAATCAGGGATTGTCACCTTTATGCGTTTATAGTTACCTGCGCCTAAATTTTTCCCGTAAATCATGCCAACCTGAATCTTCTCTTTAGGAGTGACACCATGAATTGTAATGGATTTCTTTGGAACGACACCGGAGCGAGTCTTCAGCATGAAGTTTTTAAATGTTATTACACGTTCAACCATATGAATGGTCAACCACATATGGCCTTCCATAGATATGATCCCGACTCCTATATTGGTCATCTCTGCTAAGAGTAAGTTTTTTATTGTAGCTTTATCTGATTGAATAAAATTTTTCAGGCCCTCCATAGAATTCGCACGAGCCACCACGACACGATTATTTATATCACTCAATCTTTTTTTACTGGATCTTTCAAAGGGTGACTGGTACACAGGCGGGCCGCTATCTAAAATTTTCTTTACAGCCATAACTTGGCTGTGTTCTTTAGCCACCTGGTTCAGCAAAGGATCCACCTTTAATTCCGGGACATTCTCTTTGACCCTTAACGTATTAACCAATTCTACAATTGCCTTTTCATCAGGTATTAGTCCCATACAATCTTCAATGGAACAATTGGCCCAATTCGGGAGTAAGAACGTCCACCAAAATGCCCCGGCTATAAAAACCAGGATATCCTTTTTCAAATTTTATCCCCTCTACTAAGAATTAGTGCCGATCACCGTATCGACCGGATTTTGGCGGGTACTTTCGCCTACGTGTCAAAGCCTTTAGGGCGACAGAGCGTGACCCGCCCTATGTATGCCTTGCATTTTTCTCCACGTCATTGCCAATACAGGTCCCGCGTCCTTGACGTCGCCTCTGTCGCAGTGCCAACAAGGCCATTGGACGCCGATGTCAATAGCTTGCATGTACCTTCGGCGTTGCAAGCTTCGTGCCATGTGTCAACGTATTGATGAGACGAATAAACGGGTTGATGATGTCAGAAAAGAACTGGGCCAACGGATTGATGGGACAAATCATCGCATTGATACAATTCATTCAGATTGAATAAATCGATTTGTTAGCTTCTTAATAAATTCGGGTAAACATAACTGGATTCGCCGATTAATCGGCATCTTCGACCGGCCGGGGTTTATCCCGCTCTTGATGCGGGACCGGAATGACATTGCCAGTAACATGTTGTAATTCCGCTGTTTTCACAGGGGCAGGCTCTGCGAAAGCAGGAATCCAGGGATTTTCCAGAATGTTGCTTTATTTAGAAGTTACTTGATTTGAAGCCAATAATGCGCGGATAGACCGTTTTTATCAGACCGGAATCACCAGGGATGAGTATGGAAAGATAGAATAAAGGGTGTTGCAGTTGGAGTCCGAGGTAGCGGCTATCAGGCAGAAAATAGCTACCTGATTTCTATTGATTTTAATCGTTGCTAACCTTGATGCATTCATAAAAAGTCGTAGAAGCCGTCACTCCCGCTCCCGCCCGCATACGAGCGGGTATAAACTGCTGCGGGAGTCCAGAATTACCCGAAATCGCTGGATTCCCGCTCCCCAATCAGGTCGAGGACAGGCTTCGCGGGAATGACAAACAGATGCGAATTTTGACTTTTTACGAACATATCAACCTTAATCTAAAACCATACCTTTTTCAGCATTCACCCAGAATCCTTCATTGGGGTCGATATTTTCAAGAGGTTCAAACCCTTTCCCCTGGGCATAGGATGCACCGCCGTCTTCCGTGCCTGGCAGGTAGACGGCCCAGTTATTGCCGGCCCATTTCCAGATTGAGGTGATTTGTTGTTCGTTACCGGTTATCAGTTCGGTAATGGTTATTGCCTCACTTTTCCTCAACCCGATGAGGTTCCAGCCCTGGGTGAGGGTAAGGCTTCCGAATTCCTGAGTCCCGGAAATGGAGAGTGACCCTGACCCCACGCTATTCACCCAGAACCCCTCACCCGGATTGATAGTCGAAAGGTTATTGAACCCCTTGGCAGCGGCATAGCTGACGCCCCCATCCGTTTCACCGGGCAGATAGACGGTCCAGTTGTTTTCTTCCCATTTCCAGACACTTTTGAAAGAATTCCCGTTCGATAACTCATTTGAGACATCGAAGCCTGTCCTCGAGCTTATGAGATTCCATCCCCCGATCAAGGTTAAATCAAGGGCTGGAATTGAATCGGAAACGGTCACGGCGATCTGAACCGATGCCTCAGACGAATCCGTTACCGTGATGTTAGAGGTTCCGGCCTTGAGCCCGGTTATGATTAATTTGGGTCCCGGGGAAGTGGTCACATTGATGACGTTCGAATTACTCCAGTTCGCCGTATAGGAAGATTCAACATTGCTTAGCCGGACTTCACCGGTCTGCCCGGCACCAATGATCAGGCCCGTGGCGGAGGCCGTCAGAACCGGTTCCTTACCCGTGGTAAAAGACCACTGTTTCTCATAGGACTCGGCGTTTACCGTCCACTGAAAGAGGACGTCATAGACAGTCTCGGGCTCTAACTCGGCGAGGGGAATAACGGAAAAGGCATTTTCAGGTGTATTCTCATCCTGGACGGGGTCAAGGATGGTGGCGTACAGGGGGACGCTATTCTTTGAGATGGTAAAGTCGGTAAGCGTGACTGTTTCGTAATCAGAAGAAAACTGGATACTTACAGGATAGCCGACCGTATTTGTATCCGGTACAGGGTCCGGTGACTCATCATCCGAATTAAATTTAAGGGGCACGTCTGTCTGACCATCGGCCGGGTACACGGAGATGATGCCGGTGGGCTCTGTAGTCCCTTGGGGACGTGCAGGATTGATTACCTGGACGTAATAGAAGGGAGCCGGGTATGAGTCATCCCCGACGCCCGCCTCCGTATAGCCGGGATTGAGCAACCCGAAGCGGTGGTAGATCGCCGTGATAAGAGAATCCACACCTTCCTCGGCTTCATGTCCGTAGGAGATCACTTCCCCAACAGTCCCCTGATAGCCCTGGACCTCGGCCCTGTCCGACGGATCCACTCCTGTAAACCCTTCCGGGTACTCATCTTTATCTTCATAATGCCCTAAAAGTTCGTTTATCTTCAGGTAGGTTGCATGGGCCTGGGACGCGAGACTGAGGGTTTCAGAGAGAGAAAAATCGTCAAGGCCGGCAAGGGAACGATAATAGTTGACCCTGTTCAGGGTTTTTTGTTCATATTCTGGCGTGCTGAAGAGGGCCTTTCCGGTGGGTGGAATATTTGGCTTTAATTCAGGTAGAAATGTGGTCGCTTCTCCTCCAAGGACAACTGGCACGTTCACAAGAAACAGCATGGAAATCAATAGGAGTAACATTCGCTTCATGGGATATAACGTCCTTTCTTATAAATGAATGTCATTACTGTTAAAACCGCAGAACCGCAGAACAAGGAACCGCAGAATATCGAAGGAAAAGACACTATTTTGATTGTCGTATTATCGCAGTATTATTATGGACAAAGCAACAGTAAATTCAAATATGCCATTGGAATATCGAATAAAGGACAAGGAATTTCGTATCAGGTAGTCTTCGGATTGCTTTTTCTGGCAGTCTTGATGCTTGTCATGAATATTGAAATCAGTTGATCATTCTCATCTATTAATAAAATTTGCCGTAATAGTCCAGCCACAAAGTCACTAAGCCAC
>CAYTUL010000210.1:0-7104 GCA_964441135.1 uncultured Desulfobacteraceae bacterium
GTTATGAGCCGGTGGCTCTTCCAGCTGAGCGATGGGCCCAGACCTTTTTTAATTAAATATATATATAATGCAGAGGGAATTACTATTTGTCAAGGGAAATTCTACCTGCCGATATATCTATTTTTCTATAAAACTCTTTAATTTTCTGCTTCTGCTGGGGTGCCTCAGCTTCCTGAGGGCCTTGGCCTCTATCTGCCTTATCCTCTCCCTTGTAACGTTAAAATCACGGCCAACCTCTTCCAAGGTGTGATCGGATTTCTCACCGATCCCGAATCGCATTCGGAGTACCTTTTCCTCTCTCGGGGTCAGGGAAGTAAGCACCTTTCTCGTTTGTTCGCCCAGGCTGTGATTGACCACCGCTTCACCAGGAGAGATTACCTTTTTATCCTCGATAAAATCCCCAAGATGACTGTCTTCCTCTTCTCCTATGGGGGTTTCAAGTGAAATGGGTTCTTTGGCTATTTTTAATACCTTTCTCACTTTTTCCAGTGGAAACTCCATCTTCTCGGCTATTTCCTCCGGCGTTGGCTCACGGCCGTGCTCCTGAACCAGATATCTCGAAGTCCTTATCAACTTATTAATGGTCTCTATCATATGGACCGGAATACGTATTGTTCTCGCCTGGTCGGCGATCGCCCTTGTTATCGCCTGACGAATCCACCATGTTGCATAGGTGCTGAATTTATACCCCCTCTGGTATTCGAATTTTTCTACCGCCTTCATCAGGCCGATATTGCCTTCCTGTATAAGATCAAGAAATTGCAGTCCCCTGTTCGTATATTTTTTCGCTATACTTACGACTAATCTCAGATTTGCCTGTATGAGCTCTTTTTTCGCCAACTTTGACTTTCCAAGGTTCTCCGTTACCCTTTCCAAGGTTTCTTTTAATTCCCTGTGGGTCATATTGGTACGTTCTTTTATCTCTTTTATACATCTTTGATTGTTGTTTATTTCCGACTTTAATAGGATTAATTCAGCTTTTTTCAATCTGAGTGGTGTCACAACCTGTCCGTTTTTGGCGGTTTTGGGTATCCTGCTAATACACTTCTTGATATAGGATATTGGTTTACCACCCGCTATCAGCATACATTCCGTAAGCTCTTGTTCAGCCATATCGATCTCCGAGACCACCTCACGGAGTCTTTCCACCATATTATCGAGCTGCCCCTTATCAAGCTTGAAGGATCGTATCAATTCAACCATTTTCTTGTGATTTTTATCCATATCAGCTCGAATTTTCTTCCTTTTCTCAGCCGAGCAATTCTTCTTTGAGATTTCCCGCTTTAAGCTCCGATATTCTTGATACAGCACGCTGATTTCATCTATGAGTCTTATAAGATGCTCTTTCTTCTCAACCAATTGGGTTGGACCATCATCATAATCCGGGTCATTAATAATATTTTTTAACTTGACCTCGCCCTTTTTGAGCTTGTCACCCAGCTCAATGATATATTCTATACCGACACAGCATTTCAACAGGGATTTCAGGGTATCCTTTTCTCCTTCTTCAATCCTCTTTGCTATCTCTACTTCCCCTTCTCTCGTAAGCAAAGAGATGCATCCCATCTCCTTCAAATACATCTTTACAGGGTCGGAAACCCTGGTTGATCCATCGATGATCTCGGTCCGGTGAGTTTCCTTTGCAAGGGCCTTTTCTCTCTTTCTCTTAATCCTTTTGGATTGCTCGATCTCCTTTCTGGCCGCCTCATCAACAACCATGATATCCAGCTCCTCAAACATCATCATTACATCATCAATATGTTCCGAGGAGATGATCTCTTCCGGCAAATCATCGTTTAATTCTTCGTAAGTGATATAACCCTTGTCTTTTCCGATATCGATTAGACGCTTCAGGTTTACCATATCAGATTCGTTTTTCATTTATTCCTCCTTGGAATCTCCTTTTTCTTTTACTCCTAACCCTGCATATTCCTTTTTAAAATCAATATCCTGTTTTTCTCTTCCAGATTGCTCCCCGACTTTAACAGGGATTCAGAAAATTTTATCCTGCTGACTTTATCTTCAAACTCCTTCAGGGCCTGCTCCACAGCCTCAACAGGGTATATGGGAGGCGACACCATCACTTCTCTGAGCCTCTCACGCACCGTTTCCGCTTCGAGCTTGTCCAATATCGCCTCCGGAGTAATCTCCTCTTCCTTTTTATAAGTCTCATGTATGGAATCAAATATCTCCATTATTATCGGGTCGGATAGGAGTAGCCTGCAATCGCAATCCATCAGCCTGCCAACGGTATGGGGGAAGTGGACAAAAAGGTTAAGCAGGTGAAGGTCGTCAAGATTTTTTGCTCTGGCACTGGATATTTTTTTCCTGAGATTCCTCTCATGTTCCTTTCCGGGATCTGAAATGCGGCGGTTTCGAAGTTCGCTCAAAATGACCGATTCGGCAATGCCTGCCTTTTCCGAGATTTTTCGTACATATAATAACCGGTTGGATTCGCTGTGAAGATCAGACAGTACCGGGATCATCTCCTTTAGGAGGTCTACCTGGCCTTCAATACCTTCACTCACCTTGGATAATTTTAGATCAAGATAAAATTCGAATATAGGCACGGATTTGGCTAAACAATCTAAAAAGCCATCCAATCCTTTCCTGCTGATAAAGCTGTCGGGGTCTTCACCTTCCGGCAATACCATCACCTTCGATGACAGACCTTCATTTTGAAATAGAGGGAGGCTTCTGATGGCGGCCCCTTTGCCGGCAGCGTCTGCATCAAAGACCACGACCGCCTCCCTTGCATACCCTTTCAGTTTCCTTATATGTTCCTTTGTCAGCGCTGTCCCGAGTGTTGCAACGATCTCATTAAATCCATGCCTTTTTAAAGCCAGGACATCGGTATATCCTTCCACTATAACGGCCCTGCCGCTTTCCCTGATTGCCCTATAAGACAGGTTCAATCCGTAGAGCATTTCGCCTTTATGAAAAACAGGGGTTTCGGGAGTATTTAAATACTTTGGTAATGATTCATCCAATACCCTTCCGCCAAAACCGGCCACCTGTTTTCTCAGGGTATAAATGGGAAAGATCACCCTTCCCCTGAAACGATCATAATATCCTTTACCCTTTTTGGGAATAATGAGACCCGCCTGAACGGCCTTATCCATATCCACCTTTTTCTTCATCATGAATCTGGTAAGATCGTCCCAGTCTGCCGGGGCGTAGCCTATCCTGAATTCATCAATCACGCTCTTATCCAGAGACCTTTTTTCCAGATAGGCCCTTCCGGGCAATCCCCGCTCTGTTTTTTGAAGGATATGATAAAAATAGTCGGCCGCAATCCCATTTATTTCAAAAAGTGATTCCTTTAACTCCTTCTTTCTCCTCTGAGACGGGGTCAACTCCCTCTCAGGAAGCGTGATATGATACCTTTCCGCGAGATCCCTCATCGCCTGTGGAAAAGTAACCTTATGGTATTCCATCCAGAACTCGAAAATATCCCCGCCCTTCCGGCACCCGAAACAATGAAACATCTGCTTCGAAGGACTGACGGTAAATGAAGGGTCCTTCTCGGAATGGAAAGGACAGAGGCCTAAGTAATTCTGTCCCGCCTTTTTCAACTGGACATACTGCTCGATAAGCTCGACAATATTCGCAGACCTCTTGATCTCTTCTTTGGCTGATTGGTAAGCTTCCATTTCAAAAATTTAAAAGTGAGTCTTTAAATTTAAAGATAAATTCCTTCCCGGAACTTTCAACACCTGATTTGAACTATTCGTTTTTATGGAAATATCCGCGATATCATCAATTTACATTGGATCAGCCCTTTCCGGACAGGTCCCTTCGGCATGATAATTTTTTAAAAGGAAAAACTCCTTCAGCTTTAGAAGGAGTTTCATCTTTAAAGCCCGTCTCCCTATGATCTCGAAATCTTCTGGGTCATTTGAGTGTTTTGGTGATAAGCAATCTTTTTGCCCGATGGGGCATGAAATGTAGCCTGATAAAATTCGCAGTAATCGATGAAATTCAAGAACACGATATGGTTGTCTGATCATGCAGGCTAACTCAGAAGTTTTTTTACTATCTCATTAACCTCTTTGCCCTGGGCCCTCCCCGCCATTCGCCCCATGGCGGCTTTCATGACCTTTCCAAAATCTTTTGGGCCCTCGGCCGACAATTCGGAAATAGCCTCTTGCACTATCCTCTCTATCTTATCCGGTGTAAGTTGTTCAGGCAGGTAGCTATATAAAATCTTTATTTCTTCCTCTTCTTTGACAGCTAAATCCGCCCGACCACCTCTTTTGAATTCCTTGACCGCTTCCTGGCCTTTCCTGATGGATGAAGAGATGACGGATTGAATCTCTTCGTCACTCAATCTATCTCCCTTCTCAACCTCTTTCATCTTTAGACTGGATTTAAGCATTCTTATACAGGAGATACGGAGTTCATCCTTGGCCTTCATGGCCTCCTTAAGGTCTTCGGTAATCTTTTCGGTAAGTGACATCGCTTAAAATGAGAAAATGCTAATAAGAGCTAAACATTCTAAAATATATATTTAAACAAAAAAGTCAAGCATTAAATCAGATTTTTATCCCTTATTTGCCAATTCCAGGGCCTCGGTCAGGTTCAGGGTACCCTCATAAAGGGCCTTCCCTGTGATCATTCCGATCACTCCGTGGGCGGAAAGTGGTAAAATCTTTGCCACGTCGCTTATTCCTGAAATCCCGCCGGATGCGATCACTGGAATATCGATTGCGTCCGCCAGATCCTTTGTGGACTCAATGTTGGGCCCTGAACACATTCCATCCCTCTGAATATCTGTGTAAATAATAGCGGAGATTTCCAGGCATTCATATCTTTTCGCCAATTCAACCGGCGTACTATTCGTCTCTTCAGTCCACCCTTCGACAGCCACGCGTCCCTCTCTGGCATCAATGCCGAGGATTATTCTACCCGGGAACTGTTCGCAAGCCCTAGTCAGAAATCCTGAATTCTTATGTGCGGCTGTTCCGAGAATTATCTGTTGAACACCGAGATCAATATAGATCTTGATGGCCTCTATGTCTCTTATCCCTCCGCCTAACTGGATCGGGATTGGAACGGCATCGACAATGTCCCGAATAACACCTGTGTTCACCGGTCTGCCTTCAACAGCACCGTCCAGATCCACAAGATGAAGCCGTTTCGCACCCTCGTCGTTCCACCTGATTGCCATCTCCTTAGGAATATCTGAATAGATTGTCTCTTTTGACATCCGCCCCTGCTCAAGCCTGACGCAGCGGCCGTTTTTAATATCGATAGCAGGAATGATGATCAATTGATGTTCCTCTTATTATTTCTCTTTTAGAGGTAGTTCCTGCAATAATTCAGTCAGACCTAATTCAGCCAGTCCTGTCGCCGTCATCCATTTACCCTTTCCCTTCAGAAATGTCCTGAGATCCAGTATATTCTCGCTTAAAGACTTTTGTGTCTTATCGAATTTTCCCCCCCAGAGAACGGTCTTATCCCCGTGACCTATTAAATAGAGGTCAAATGCTACGGAAGCCGGACGATTTACGGAATAATCGGTCCCTTCACGTTCCCGCCATCTGTATATATACCCAACCATTACGGCATCCGCGGAAAACGATTGTCCAATTTTTTTGACAATTTCTATATCACTCATGCCCTGATCCGAAGAAACCAGGCTTGCAAATACACCCCTGGCCTGATTAGGGCCTATCAGTTCATACCCCTTATACTTCCGGATCCGTTCAAAAAGATTGGATGTCATATTATCTGCAATATTTTCCGATACCGTCTCGGCCATAAAAACCGCCCCTGAGAAAGGACTTCGAATCATTCCAGGTTTTTTAGGCTGTGTCAATGCAGGCCTGAAGCCAAGGACGACGATTTTTTCTATCCGGCCGGCTAATTTTTTTCCCTGGAACATATTCCCTTTCAATAACGAACATCCTGAGATCAAAAAGGCAAACAGGATCGCGAACAGACAGGTAAGGATCTGAAAATAAATGGGTCTCCTATCAGACATCATAACCTCCAGTGGTCTACAACACACCCTTCGTAGAGGGTATTGCTCCCTCTAATCTTTTTTCAATACCAGTTGCCATGTCCAGGGCCCTCCCAAATGCCTTGAAGATCGATTCCGCCACATGATGCGCGTCCTTTCCGGATAGGAGATCAACATGCATTGTTATTCCTGAATAATTTACCAGTGCCCGGAAAAATTCTTGAATCAGATTCACGTCAAATCTGCCGGTCTTGCTTTTAGTTAATGATACCCGGTAAGCCAGAAAAGGACGATTGGAAATATCAATAACTACCCTTGCAAGGGCTTCATCCATCGGGACCGTAGCCTGGCCGTACCTTACAATCCCCTTTTTATCTCCAAGGGACTCTTTTATGGCTATTCCCATGCAGATCCCGATATCCTCAATCGTGTGATGATAATCGACCTCGATATCTCCCTTGGCGGAAATATCCATATCCATAAAACCATGGGCCGCCACGAGACCCAGCATGTGGTCGAAAAAGGGTATTCCCGTTCCGATTGCAACTTTCCCTTTCCCATCCAGGTTCAATTTCAACTCAATTTTTGTTTCCTTGGTCTTTCTGTCTATTTTTGCCTCTCTATTCATCCTGTTCCAGCCTTCTTTCCAGTAAGGTGAGGTATCTATGAATCTTGTTAACCCATTTTTGACTATATTTTATAATCATTACCTCTGAACTCATCAATATCAGGTTCAGAATTCGGAACTATTTAGTCCTTTTCAAAAGGCTAAAGAGTTACCAGAATTCAAGGCCTAAAGGTTACAATAGAAGATTACTGCTTACAATATTAATCACTATCCAGAATTCTCGACTTAATTCATTGGGTAAAAATCGCTTAACCATGATTGAGGCCGGATCCTTTTTATACGAGTGATTTGCTGTTCTCAACCCGGAACTTTGAACCCGGAACCGCTAAACCCGGTGCATTATACTTTATATAGAAACGGGAAAGCTGCTTGAAGGTGGATAAATGCCTGTCTTCCCGGTAAACGGGAAAGTAGATAATCGGGAAAATTACCTGTTTAGATTCGGAATTTTTCTTTCTGGTGGAGATGATGGGATTCGAACCCACGACCTGTACGTTGCGAACGTACCGCT
>CAYTUL010000211.1:0-7081 GCA_964441135.1 uncultured Desulfobacteraceae bacterium
CCTCCAATGGTAGGCCTGGAAGGATGGGACACAAGAGGGAGAGGAAGACTGGGAAGATGACTGGTTCATCAACGAGTGGCTGGCCCGGGCAAGAGTGCTGGAGACCCTCTTTGTGTCCTATGGCAGGGAAAACCTCCAGTGGGGACCTTCCTTTCTATATTCGCCCTCTAACCCCTTCTTTTCAGACAACGGCAGGATCAATCCCAGGCAGGAAGTGGCAGGAATGGATTTTGTCCGCCTTGTTTGGCTCCCCGGACCCGCATGGACAGTCTCTTTGATCGCCAATAGGGACAAGGGCCGCCAGATATTCAGGGTCCGGCCCTTTGAAAGGAGTAACGGACTCAAGCTCGATTACGCGGGTCAGGAAGGATATGCCGGGCTCATCCTTTCACACAAGTCCGGTGACGGAAATAAACTCGGGGTTTTCGGGGGCTGGACGGCCACGGACGCGCTCCTCCTCTATTGCGACGCGTCCCTTTCCGAGGGGAGTGATATCCTCTATCCCGTCGAGGACAACCTCTCTCCCTTCGGCACCTCTTTCAGGGCCGTCGATGAAGGCACATCGTCAATAGGGGAGACCATACTGTTGGGAGGCTCTTACACCTTTTTAGCCGGACCGACCCTCACCATGGAGTATCTATACAACGGGGCCGGATATGACAATCACCAGGCGGAAATTTATTACCGGTTGCGGAGACAGGCCTCGGATGCCTACAATGGCCCCCTCGGCGGCCTCTCGAGGATGATCCTCGGCCAGTCCCTGGATACGGGCCTCAGGTTCCTGAGGCGTAACTACGGAGTAATCCAGTACAGGCAGAACGACATCAGGGACCTCCTGAACATCACATTGAGCTGGATCCAAAACATTGACGAGGACTCCGGGAGCTTCATATCCATGGTGGATTTCTATGCGGGGGACCATATGCAGATCTTCATGATCGGGGGTGTCAACGCGGGCAATGGCGATGCTGAATTCAGGTCTATCCTTGATAATCATTTGATGATAGGATTGGAATATACATTTTAAAAGGGTTCAAGGGCGCGAGGGTTGAGGGATCGAGTGTAATGTTTAAATAAAGAAGATGATTTCTATCTTGAATAGAAGTTAAAATCAGGACTTGTAATAAGGAACGGAGACCCTGTCAGGTAGACGGAATTATGGAAGCATTTCATGAATCCATGGGACGAAGAGAATTCCTGTCTCATCTTTTTCACAATCTTATATACACGCTCGGATTCGGGGCTATCATTGCCCTTTTTTTTGCCCTTGTGTTGAATAAGAACTTTTTTGAAAGTTTTATCATAGCCCAATGCATCGGCCTCTCTATATGTTTTTTGGTTATGACCGGTCTTCAAGCCTTAAAACCCGATAATCGAATAAAGGTGTTTATCATTGTCATCCTGGCGGACCTCATTGGAATAGCCATTGGAATGCCTTTAGGTTTCGCCGCTATCGGTCGGGATCTTTCCATAATTTTAGAAGGCAATATCCTCCGATGGGTCTTTCTCAGTTTCCTGATCGGTTTGATAATCATCTATTTCTTCTTCTCGCGAGATATGATCGCATTTAAGGAAAGGATGATTAAGGAAGAGCGAATAAAGCGGCTCGACATGGAAAAAAAGGCCCTGGAGACCAACTTTCGACTCCTCCAGGCCCAGATCGAGCCCCATTTTCTGTTTAATACCCTTTCCAATATCCTTAGCCTGATGGACACGGACCTTGAGAGGGCAAGGTCCATGCTCAAGGACCTTATGCAGTATCTGCGGACCACACTTTCCAAATCGAGACGCGAGTCAACAACCCTGGGCGATGAGATGGACCTCATCCGGGCCTATCTCAATATCTTTAAGATCCGGATGGGTGACAGGTTGCGTTACAGGATCGACATCCCTGAGGACATAAAGGAGGTCCCTTTTCCGCCCATGCTGATTCAGCCCCTTGTGGAGAATGCCGTCAGGCACGGGCTTGAGCCCGAGATAACCGGGGGAGAGATAGGAATTCGCGCCGCAGCAGATGGTGACACCCTGCGCCTCGAAGTGAGGGATACGGGGGCAGGGCTTTACGAAAACAGCAATCCCGGCATGGGGATCGCCAACATCCGGGAGCGTCTCAAATCCCTCTATGGCGAGAGGGGAAGGCTGATCCTTGAAGAGAACCGGCCCTCGGGGGTGAGGGCGATCATAGAGGTGCCCCATGGAAAGGATTAGGGCGATCATTGCCGATGATGAGGAGCAGCTCAGACGCTTTCTGAAGGCGAGGCTTGAAGCCCTCTGGCCGGAGCTTGTCCTATGCGGCGAGGCAGGGAACGGCCCAGAGGCCCTGGAACTGATCGAAGAGCATCAGCCGGATATCGCCTTTCTCGATATCAGGATGCCGGGGTTTTCGGGCATAAGGGTTGCGGAAAAGGTCGCGGGAAAATGCCGGGTCGTCTTTATAAGCGCTTATGACCGGTATGCCCTTCAGGCCTTTGAAAAGGAGGCCCTGGACTATATCCTGAAGCCCGTGACCGATGAAAGGCTTGAAAAGACCATAAGGAGATTGAAAAAAGAGGTGGCCGAACACACATCCCCGCCCCTGGACCTTGCAAAGATAATTGAGAATGTAATGGCCACCCTCGAGACCCGGAAGGATTCAGGCTACCTTAACTGGATCAAGGCCCAGCACGGAGAGGGAGTAAGGCTGATCTCTATCAATGAAATATATTATTTTAAGGCAGAAGATAAATATACGACAGTCATGACCGCGGATAGTGAATCCCTGATAAGAAAGAGTATCAAGGAATTAGCCGGGGAGCTTGATCCCGGACAATTCTGGCAGATCCATCGCGGGACGATCGTGAATGTTAAAAAAATAGACAGGGTGACCCGTGGATTCTCCGGCGGGCTGATGATTAAACTCAAGGACCTTCCAGGGACCCTTTCCGTCAGCAGGGCCTATAGCCATCTTTTTAAGCAGATGTGAAAGGAAGGCACAGGGCGTAAGGCAATAAGTACGTAGGGCGGGTCACCGTACCCGCTGGCATTTATGGCATAAAGGAAAAAATTATGAGAATAGGTGTTTACCAGAGCCATCCGGAATTCGGCAGGGTCGAGCAGAACATCGAGCAGGCATTGACGGACTTGAACGAGGTGGAGGCCGACTTGATGGTCCTGCCCGAGCTCTTCAACACCGGTTACCAGTTCATCTCCAGGGAGGAAGCCGGTGAATTGGCGGAAGAGATACCGGCGGGCGGGACGTGCCGGGCCTTGATGGACCTTGCCCTTGCAAAGGAGTTGTTTCTGGTCTTCGGACTGGCGGAAAAGGATAATGGGAAGGCCTACAATTCCACAGCTATCGTGGGACCCGGTGGGTTCATCGGCAGATACCGGAAGACCCACCTTTTTGCGGAGGAGAAACTCTTTTTCTCGCCCGGTGACACGGGCTTCAGGGTATTCGACATCGGATCGGCCAAGGTGGGTGTCATGATATGCTTTGACTGGTGGTTTCCGGAATCCGCACGGAGCCTGGCGCTCATGGGGGCGGACATCATCTGTCACCCTGCTAACCTGGTATTGCCCGACTGCCAGAGGGCCATGGCAACCCGGTCCCTGGAAAACGGCGTGTTTTCGGCGACCGCCAACCGGATCGGCGTCGAAGCAAGGGGCGGGAAATCAGCGCTTCAGTTTACAGGAGAGAGCCAGGTCCTGGATAACAGGGGGGAGACCTTGGGGAGCCTGCCGAAGGATAAAACGGGTACTGTCGTGGTGGAAATCGATGCAAAGGCCGCACGGGACAAATCCATTACGGCCTGGAACGACCGTTTCAAGGACAGGAGGCCGGCATTTTATGAGATCCTTATCTCAGGTTGATCTACCGGACACCGGGACCGGCCCGATCCGGCGAATTATGAACGGCTACGGATCCGTTGCCTGCCCCTCCATTGGGACTTGATCCGGCCCCGTATATTCTCAACGACCCTACCCCTGCTCGAGTTTTTCAGGAGGGTAACTTCCTCGACCCTCCCGTCCTCCCGGGCACGGTAAACCTTTTTGGGATCCGTCAAGATCGGGAAATATTCCCCCTTGATATCCTGATACAGATCGACCCTCATCAGTCCCTTTTCAGGACTGTCATATTTCACGATTCCCAAAAGTCCATCCTCTTCAATCACCTTGTAGGCCCCGTTCTCCGATTCATACCCGACACAATCGCTGGAAAAATGGTGGATATACACATCCGCGTCAAAGGGATAGATCTCCCCCTTGACCCATTCGTAGGGTGTATTGTCAATGATCACGAGCTTCTTGCCGGAACACAGGATGGGCCTCCAGGCAGTAAGGTTGTCCGGGTTGTGGGTGTAGAGCAAGTTGTCGAAGGGGGCATCCGCGATATCCGGGTAATCCGTATGCACAATACTGTTTTTCCTGGCCACATCGTGAATAATAACGGATCCATCATAGGCTTCCATGGCGTTCTTATAACGTTCCCTGCTCCATATTCTCTCAATAAAATCGTTTATATCCCCGTAGATGATCGAACTTCTTTCAAACTCATCCCTGCTTATCGAGTTGAATTTCTGGGGGAAGGTCTCTTCACTGAGCTCTTTCCACAGGGAGGGCTTCCAGACGGTATCGGCGCTGAAGAGGAGGTTGCTTCTTTCTGTCATAAACTTCAGGGCGATGGTGGGGACGCCATGCCAGGCGGAGGATTTTATGGCCTTTACAGATAGTCCCGCTTCTTCATCCCGGTATATGTTCGGATCCTCTTCATAAAAAACCGTTGAACTGTAGGGATAATAGCTTTCAGGCTCCACCCACTCGCCGCTGTCATCGTCCTTAAAGAGAAGCCGGGGACGGTTCGCCGCGGGATTGATGAATATCTTGGCCTTTTCAGGGCCGATGACACGGCCCTGTCTATCCTCCACGCTGTATCTAAAGCTTCCGTCAGGGGAAGTTCTCAGGTTGATGAAATACCGGCTTCTGGGACCGATTATCCTTTTTTCGACCATCATGTCATAGGGTATATCTACAATTCGCCTTGAATTGGCTGAGAGGGACCTCTCAAGCGCCCCCTTGGAATTCTTGGCGAATTCCTCGAGGACAACCTCGGAAGAGATGAGCCTCAGCCTGTGCTTCAGAAGGGGGTTATAAAAGGTGAAAAGCACGATATCCGTAAACCATCTTTTATGATCCTCGTGAGAGTGTGTACCGAAAATCCCTTTAATACCCGCGATACCCTTATACCCGAGGGTGGGGAAAATGGGCGAACCGCATTCAAGGAGATAGACATGATCATTTATGGTGATCATATAACCGCTGCTTTCCCCCATCATGGAAAAGGCGCTTGTGTTTCCAATGACATCAAATGTAATATCCGGCGTCATATTTTTATTGGATCTCCTGCCTATTTATATTCCCGTTTAGGGCCCGGGGTTTCAGGGTTCGTTCAAACGGGGTAGGACCTCCCCTTCCCGCCGGCGAAATCCGCCACCGGTGGGGCTGCTCTCCTGAAATCAGAAGGACAGAAATTTTCATACGTTTAGAAAGATAAATAAATGCATAACTTGTAAGCTTTACTACTATAAAACACTTTATTTTGAAAAGCAATAAGTAAAAATAGGAGGGATGAACCCAGGGTTTTGTCATGAGAGGCCCCTGGACCGGAGAGAATGTTAAAATATAGTCCCTATCTTCGAGAGAAATACGTTACGACGAGCGGATGCAGCCTGTTTCAGAGTCACTGGACCCTGACATTATAGGTAAGAATAGGGTCGTGAAGTCCTTTAACCTGCATGCCCCCCATCGCTTCCGCCTTCACGAGTTCCTTGACCCTGCTATAGGTCCTCTGGCTGATCAATATCTGCCCGGCCTTTGCCCGGGATTCGAGGCGGGCCGCCACGTTTACCTGGTTGCCGATGACCGTATAGTCCATGTGCAGGTCCGAGCCGATGTTCCCCACGGTCATGTAGCCTGTATTGATCCCGATCCCCATTCCAAGCTCATAGCCGTAATAAAGCCATTCTTTTTTCAACTGGGCCGCCTTTTTCTGCATCTCAATGGCCATCAATACGGATCGTTGTGCATGGTCTTCCATGGGAACGGGATCGCCGAAGAATATCAGCAGGCCGTCCCCGATGATCTTATCTAATGTGCCGTCAAAACGATGGATAAGGGTTATCATTTCCGACATATAGGTATCCAACAGATGAAACAGCTCCTCGGGTTCGAGACTGTCCGTCAGGGTTGAAAAATTCCGGATATCCGTGAACATGACCGTCATCAGCTTTCGCTGGGGTTCCGCGCCCAGCCTATCTCCGCTGAACAGTATCTTATCAGCTAATTTGGGGGACAGATAGCGCCTGAGGCCGGTGTATCTGTTTAACTCTTCCACCTGCTTATCCACCTTTTCTTCAAGGCCGCGGTTCATTTCAATCAGTTCTTCTCTTGCCTTTCTCAGTTCCGCGGTCCTTTCATTCACCTCCCTTTCAAGGGTCAGGTTATAATCCTCCATTCTCTTCTTTGCCTGCTCCAGTTCCTCATTCACGGTCTTTAACGTGTAATAGGCCTTGTTTCTGGCCTTGATGGTCTCCCTCAGCCCGTTGATGGTGTCTATGAGATGCTTTTCGGAATATTCTCCGGGATAGGGCCTGAGGAGCTTCAGGAAACGTTTCAATAGGGAGAACCTGTCGTAGGTGACGTCCATGATGAAATAAGGGGCGCTGAATATCTCCCCGGCCCTGAAGATTATTCTGTTGTCCGCTTCCACAGTCTCGGTAATCAATACGGCCTCTCTCCTGTCTTCGCTTGCTTTTACCGGAGATCCTGGAAAATCGGCATATCTTCCCAAAAAGACCTTCTTCCCGTTAAGGAGTTCCGGTTCCATCAGGATCTTTTTTCCGGCCACCATCCGTTTTTTCTTCTTAGGATCGTGAACGGTCAGTACATTCGCCTCCATCTTTGCCTCTAATCCATAATAGGCGAACTCGGGTTCATGATTGATCAATTTAACCGGGTCGTAGGGAATGAGCGGCTGCTTGATCACCGCCGGGTCCATGCCCCAGACCGTAGGTATAGATGAGATCATACCTCGGCGGTAGGGGTC
>CAYTUL010000212.1:0-7060 GCA_964441135.1 uncultured Desulfobacteraceae bacterium
GAATTTGCCAATAAAACGGTTACAGAAATCATCTGCCATGCAAAGGGGGCTCACTTTATGATACCCTCGACCAGGTTTATTATCGACATAGGCGGCCAGGACTCAAAAGCCATTGAGGTAGATCCGGAAGGCAGTATTATTAATTTTACCATGAATGACAAGTGTGCTGCTGGAACGGGAAGGTTCTTAGAGGTCATGGCTCAGATTCTTCAGGTAGAATCCATGGCTGAGATGGGACCGCTGGCTCTCCGGAGCAAGGAACCTTGCCGTATAAGTAGCACCTGCACCGTATTTGCTGAAACAGAGGTGGTTGTACTCCGGGCAGAATGAAAAGACAGGAAAGATTTGATCGCCGGCGTACACAAGGCAGTGGCGTCGAGGGTGGCTGCTATGGCCTCGAATCTTATTTGCAGACCGGATGCGGTTTTCACAGGTGGCGTGGCCAGAAATACGGGCGTAAAAAGATTTTTAGAAGAGGAGTTCGGGAGGGAGTTCCTTGTGCCTGATGAGCCCCAGATCATAGGAGCCCTTGGGGCAGCCCTGATCGCACAAATCCAGCTTGACAAACAAGATGAATCCGCAGCTCGTTAAGACAGGTTTTTGAGATAAAATCATTGTAGAACGAAAGTAATTATGGCGCAGGATTCTCTCAAGAACAAGAAAGTAATAAAATTAGCAGCTATCATTTTAGGCTTCGTATGTTTTCTAATTGTCGTAAGGATATTCATTATTTTTTTCGATCCCATATCCTATTCCAATGGGGGAAGGGAGATTGATCTTCCATTTGAAAATTATCGTGCCAAGGCAAACGGGGGACCGTCTATAAAGTTTTTTGGCGGGATTAGGGAGAGTATGTGCCTGACAGTGCTTGATGGCCGAAGGATTGTGTGGGAATTCTCAGCGGAGATTTACCCAAAGAGTATCACCTGGAGAGGTAGCAATATTGACTTTTATGATGTAGACAATCCAATTATTTTTTATCAAGGACAACATGGACTACAAGGTGCGGTTTTTTTAAATATCATGGTAATGACACCGGACATAATGGATCTGAGTCAGATTAGTGAATATAAGGGAAGGAGCGAAATATCCAGAAAGTCGCAAAACCACAGATATGAGGCATTCGCCATAAGTGATACAGATAAAATGGAATTCGTTATAAGGGATTCAAATCAGAGCATTATCTGGCAATGTAAAATGTTAAACTGTTCTTCAGTGATAGACTGGCACGATTGTAATATTGCATGGGACGACAGCGGGACAGTTCTTTTTGATTATAGATCCAGGGGAAATTCATATATAAAGGCTTTTTCCATGCGGACAATTCCTCTATTGGACCTTGAAAAAGATGAATCCTTTTTTTATTAGGATATCTAAAATGGTCAAGCATGCTCTTGACTCATGTTTATGTATAAACGGGGCCGGGGTCATAAAGTGTAGAACGAATAGGGCTTTACAATAGGCCGTAAACTCAAAGGGGATCATTGACGACGATAACATTATTTTGAGATGAGGCAAGAGCAGACTTGACCATTTTCTTAGTTTTTGGGTTATTTATTGACAAACCAATACCTTTCCCCTAATCTTGCCAATACCAACCAGTAAAATCTATCATTTTTAAATGAAACCCTGGGGAACTGAAAAAAACGCACAACTCATTTACCGGCTGATGGGTTTGCGGATGGCTGGTGCTGTACTCCATATTGGTGCCCACCCCGATGATGAGGATATCGGCCTGCTGTCCTATCTATCCTGCAAGTTTGGAGTGAAAGCGGTCTATTGGTCGGCCAATCGAGGGGAAGGCGGACAAAACAGGATTGGACCCTACAGGGATGAAGCCTTGGGCGTATATCGAACCTGGGAGAGTTTGGCAGCACGTGCCGAAGACGGGAGCGAATGCCTGTTCGGCCCATTTTACGATTACGGCTATAGTAAAAATGCGGAAGAGGCAAAGGCCAAATGGGGCGAGGAAAGATTAATTAAGGAAATTGTCCGGGCCATACGATTAATCCAGCCCCATATCATCGTTGCGCGGTGGATGGGCACACCCGGGGATTATCATGGTCAGCATCAGGCGGTTGGACAGGCAACGATAAAGGCCTTTGAGGCGGCGGGTGACCCTGAACAGTTTCCCGGACTCAAAGCCCAGGGATTGGCTGCCTGGCAACCCCTTAAGTTTTACCACTCCATGGATAATTCAGGCGGGGATTTGACCGCGGGTGGTGCCGGAAATTTTTCCGGACGTATCAATCCCTCCTATGAGAAGGATGGTATACTGCGGGTGAATACAGGGGAGTTCGATCCCATTGCTGGACGGACGTACCAGGAGCGGGCCTGGATAGCCTACAACAAACATCAAACCCAGGCCATGGGATTAGCCCCGGCCCCCGGAGACTTCTTTTATTACTTTTCTCTATATAAAAGCCTTATACCCGTGCCGGATAGGGAAACGAATATTTTTGACGGCCTTGATCCATCCCTGACAGGACTGGCGGATCACCCGGGCAATGAGTCACCGTTCTTACTCAAATATTTGGATGAAATCAAAGCCAAAGCCGGTGAAGCCTTGCGGCAATTTCGGGCAAACGACCCCATGAAAGCCTCATCATCCTTACTGGAGGCTGTTTTCCTGCTCAGGGAATTGCGTGAAGGCCTGGCGAAAACAGGATTAAACAGCGAGATTATACAGGCCGTCGATTCATATTTGGGCAGGAAAATCGTCGCCTTTGAGGAGGTAACTGCAAAATGTTTGGGGCTTGAGATAGAGTGTCTCAGCGAACGGTCCCGAATCATCCCCGGACAACGGTTTGATGTGTCCACAACCCTTTGGAATCACAGGGAAATACAGATTGACAAAGCACTGTTTTCCCTCTCCTTGCCTGAAGAATGGGAAGCCCTGGAAATAGAGTCCCATTCCGGGTCAGGGAATCCGCCTGTCCGATCCAAGGATATGCCTGAGCGGTTCGTCCTTATGGGGAAAGACTTTAAGGTTACTGCTGCGGAGATGACGGATTTGACATGCCCCTATTGGCTGGTCCAACCCCGGGAGAGTTATGTTTATAACTGGCCGGAAGGAGAACCATGTAGTCGGCCATTCGGTCCGCCTCCGGTAAATATCGAATGCAAAGTGGAATTGGGCCGTCACATCATCACCCTAAGAGAGGAGGTGGTCTGCCGGGAAGCCTTCCCGGGGGGATTTCGAGAGCTCCCCATAGCGGTAATACCGCCTATATCCCTCCACCCTAAAACAAATCTTGAATTCTTACAGGCCGGTAATGAAGAACAACAGATAGAGCTTCAGGTCGTTGCGCGAAATAATAGCGATAAGTCCGTTGAAGGAAGTCTTGAACTGGTCATCCCTACTGACTGGACTATTAATCCCGGCAGGATGGACCTCTCCCTGGCAAAAGCAGGGGATACGAAAACCCTACAACACACGGTTACCGTCCCACCCAACTGTCCGGCGGGACGCTACCCGCTTCAATATAGAATTCGATGCGGGGAAAGGGATTATGCAGTTGTCGTTAATCCTGTACGGATGGGAGTTCCCGGACTGCTTACTGCTGCAGACGAGTCTACCTGTATCAAGGAAGAGTTTATCATAAAACCCTCGGAGGTTATGGTCCATATCCTTGACGTTCAATTTGTTCAAGGGCTTCGCCTTGCATACGTCCAGGGGGCCAAGGAAGAGTTGCTGGAAACGCTTAAGCCCTTTAGAATCAACTTTCATCTGATTAAAGATGAAGAGATGGGCTATTTGGAACTCAGTAATTTTGACGCTATTGTCATCGGGCCGAACGCCTATTTAATCAGGGATGAATTGAGGAAATATGCTTCTCGGTTTTTGGAATATGTCAAAAATGGAGGCACCCTAATCGTCCAATTTCAAGGCTATAGATACCAGACTCCGGGCTATACCCCCTACCCTTTCAAGTATAATCAACCCCATGACCGGGTAACCCATCAAGATGCCCCCATAAAGGTTCTTGACCCGAAGCATCTCCTTTTCCGTCTTCCAAACAAAGTCAATTCAGAGGACTTTGACAGTTGGATCCGTGAACGCGGGCTATATTTTTTTGGTGAGTGGGATAAACGATACCACACAATCCTTTCCTGTTCTGACCCCGGCGAGGATGCCAAAGAGGGAGGTCTCATTGATTGTCAATACGGCAAAGGAACATTTCTTTACACCGGATATTCCTTTTTTAGACAATTGCCAGCCGGGGTCGCTGGGGCATTTCGTCTCTTCGCCAATATCCTGGCACTCCCGGAGGCGCGTATTTTAGAACGAATCGAATTTTTAAAAAAGATCAATCTATTCTCCTTGCTGACTGAGGAGCAGTTGGATGCCGTAGCACGGATAATGTCGGAACGATGGGTGGACGAGGGCCAGTATATCTGCCGACAAGGAGAAGAAGGTGATGAATTGTATATCGTTTATCATGGAGAGGTTGAGGTTATCCGGGAATCCGACGGCCAGGAGAAAATCATCGCCCTATTCAAGGAGGGAGAATGCCTTGGAGAGATGGCCATCCTGGGGAATATCCCTCGTACAGCCTCTTTGCGGGCCAACGGGGATGTCCAACTATTGGTGATTAAAGGGCCTCATTTTATCTCATTACTACGCCAACATCCAGACATGTCGATCCAGGTTATGCAACTTTTAGTGCAACGGTTGGCCGGTTCACGGTAGAGAGGGACCTATGAGAATTGGCATCATGTGTCATTCCAGTTTTGGCGGAAGCGTCCGTATTGCCACACAACTCGCTAAAGAGTTGGCCCGGAGGGGCCATAGGACACATCTTTTCTGCCGTACTCCACCCCCAATTCGTTGGGATCATTCCGATGGAGTGATCATTCACCGATCGGTTTTTGGAAAGGAGGATCAACGCCATCATCCGGCTATCCTTTACACAGACTGGACGACCTATGAGTTTCAGAACTATTTGTCTATTCTTCTACAAGTAATTGCCAAGGAGGGGCTGGACCTCCTACATTTTCATTATGCCATTCCATTCGCCGAAATAGCAGCAGAAGTAAAACTCCGGCTCGGCAGGAATGCACCTCTGCTCGTAGGGACCCTGCATGGGTCGGATGTAAGTGTCTTTGGCCTTGATCCTGTTAAAGGATCTCTTCTGGCCAACATTTTACGCAATTTGGATGGATTGACCACTGTTTCTTTCAATCACGCCCGCCATGCAACAGAAATGTTCGGTCTGCCGGCCTATCCGGAAATCATCCCCAATTTCGTAGATCTTTCACGGTTTAAACCCAGAGAGAACTGTCAAGAGGAAGGTTGGGAGATTAAGAACCAACGAAAGTGGGGCAGGAATGGAACAAAAAAAGTTAGGATCGTCCATGTCTCCAATTTTAGACCCATAAAGGGCCCCCAAAGTATGGCCCGTATATTTTTAGGTATCCTCGAAAAGATCAACGCCGAATTATGGCTTATCGGGGACGGGCAGGAAATGGAAAGGGTCAAAGGCATCTTCAAAAACAAAGGCATTAAGAAAGAGGTTCGATATTGGGGCCTTTATCACAATGTAGCGCCATTGCTCGCCCGGACAGATTTTATGATCATTTCAAGCCAGTCAGAAAGTTTCTGTCTGGCCGCATTGGAGGCCATGGCCTGTGGAATTCCGGTATTAGCGACTCGGGTTGGCGGATTACCCGAAGTCGTTATTGATGGAAAAACAGGGTTTCTGTATCCAATCGGAGATGAGTCTACGGCAGTAAGACTTGCCACACATCTGCTTACGGATCCGATCCAATATGGGGCCATGAGAAAGGCGGCATACAACCACGCACAAAACTTCGGGCAAAAACAGATGGTAACGCTCTATGAAAATTATTATAACCGGCTTATACATAAATCATCGGCACGGTTCGTCTACCGTCAGGTGAACGCGGTATAGGTAAAAGGGGTATATATGGATCCGTTTCATCCGGAGGCTTTTTTTGACATTACCGATGGGCCGGCAGCCGGCCTTTTTAAAGAAATTACCTATGTCTGGGACGCTGTAGCGTTGCTGCCTTCGTATATTGAAGAGATTATTAATGCTGAACTTTTAGGGGAGGTTGAAGAAGGGGCCTGGCTGGAACCGGGCCGTGTCCGATTAGAGAAAGACAGCCGGGTTGAGCGCGGAGCGATTATTCGTGGTCCGACTATTATTGGACGAAATAGTGTCGTACGAAGTGGAGCCTATATAAGAGGACACGTCTTGGTGGGTAACGAATGTCTCATCGGTCATGGGACAGAAATTCGACAAACCCTGGTCCTGGACAAAAGCAATATCCCTCACCTGAACTGCGTTTTCACATCCCTAATAGGCAACCGCGTAAAAATCGGCGGTTGTACCCATACCGCGAATTTTCTCCTCAGCGGTAAAGTGGTGGAGATTCGTGTCAAACTAAACGGACAGAAACAATCCTTTTCTACCGGTCAAACCCTTTTCGGAGCGGTTATTGGGGACGATTCCATCATTGGTGGGGTGTCGCTCTTGCAGGCCGGAGCCGTAATCGGCAGAAACTGCTTGATTTATCCCCAATGCTCCGTATCGGGATACATCCCCCATGATTCCATACTCAAACCCAAATCCACGGCTTTTGAGTTAGTCACACGGCCGGAAATTGATCCCTCCGGTCAAATCGCAAAATAGAGCTCATGATGAATGAACCCGTGGACATACTGGCATTTTCTCCTCATCCGGACGATGCAGAACTGGGATGTTCAGGTGCTTTGATCCTGACTGCGGAAAAGGGGTTGCGGGTAGCAATAGCCGATATCAGCGAAGGGGACGAGGCCAGCAGAGGAACTTCGGAGCAGCGGAACAGGGAAAAGACGAGGGCGAGTGAGCTAATCGGTCTTTACAATCGGCTATCAGTCGGCCTGCCGGATACCCAAATCGGGACGACTCCCGATCATCGCCTGCCTCTGATCAAGTTGATCAGGGAGACCAGACCCCGCATAATCCTGTCTCCCTACTGGAGCGATCGACATCCGGACCACGCGGCAACGGGGAGGCTGGTAAAAGAGGCATCCTTTTTCGCCGGTGTGCCG
>CAYTUL010000213.1:0-7038 GCA_964441135.1 uncultured Desulfobacteraceae bacterium
GCCTATTATCTCTGTGACCAGGTCCTGAGGACCCGGTTTTTAAATCTAATAAATCTATTATAGAGGTAAATCTCATGAATAGATTATTCGGCACCGACGGAATCAGGGGACTCTATAATAAGCATCCTGTTACCCAGGAAATAGCCTATAAATTAGGGTATTCCACTGTTCGATTCTGTGAGGACAGAAAGATCCGCCCTGATATTGTCATTGGCCGGGACACCCGGGCGTCCGGAAAAGTGCTGGAGTACCCGCTCGTCTCCGGTATCCTGTCGGCCGGAGGAAGCGCCCGGCCGGCGGGCGTTATTCCTACTCCAGGCGTGGCTTTTCTGACCCGGAGCCTGGGTGGAGGCGCGGGTATCGTGATTTCCGCTTCTCATAACCCCCACGAATATAACGGCTTTAAGATCTTTTCAAACCAGGGGTTTAAGCTTTCCGATGATGAAGAGAAGATTATGGAAGCCATGATCCTCGACTTACCCGCACCTCTATCCACCGGGACCAGGGGACAGGTTGACATGATCGATGATCCGCAGGAAACATACACATCTTTCCTGATGGAAACCCTGCCTGAAGCGCCGCGGGACATGAAAATCATACTTGACTGTGCCAACGGAGCAACCTTCCGCACCGCTCCCGCGCTTTTTGAAAGGCTGGGTTTAGAGACCGAAGCATTATTTATTGCACCCGACGGCGAGAATATTAACCTTAATTGCGGCTCCCAGCATACGGAGACCCTTGGCAGGAGGGTCATTGATTCAGGTGCCGATCTCGGGTTCGCCTTCGACGGGGATGGAGACAGGCTCATCGCCGTTGATGAAAAAGGAGCGGTGTTGACGGGAGATCAGATCATAGCAATATGTGCAAAGATGCTTAAAAAAAGGAACCAGTTAAAGAACAGCCTTGTTGTCAGCACTGTCATGAGCAACATGGGGCTGCTGATCGCCCTAAAAGAGCTCGGCATCGCCCATAGGGCCAGCTCCGTGGGAGACCGGTATGTCGTTGAAGAGATGAAAAAACGGGAAAGCGTCCTGGGCGGGGAGGATTCGGGACACATTATTTTTGTGAATCACCACACTACGGGTGACGGAATCCTTACGGCCCTTCAACTGTTGTCGGCGATAAGGATTTTAAACCGGCCTCTGTCTAAGCTGTCGGCGATGATGAAGGTCTACCCCCAGACCATGATAAATGTCCCTGTCATGAAGAAGCCTGACATATCTCAGGTGCCGGAACTCGTGAAGGTTATCGAGGATTGCGAGAGGAAACTCGGTGATGACGGGAGGATACTGGTGCGATATTCCGGCACGGAGCCCCTTTGCCGGGTAATGGTGGAAGGGAAAAGCCGGAAAAAGATTGGAGAATATGCCCGCCGAATCGCGGAAAGTATCTCCAAGGAATTGGGATAAGACAGCGGGACGCCCTGTGGTCGGGGCATCTGAGGCAAAGCCAAGCGAAACTGCCGGGAGTCTGATATCCAATCGCTAAGCAAATTCGGTAAGGGAAAATCCCGGCACGCGCACAGCCCAATAACAAAATAGACTCCTGGCTATAACCCTTATCTGCTGTTTACTTTCAAGGAGAAGATATGTCCGAAGAAGCCGCGAAATCCTCAGATAACCAGAAATCATCCAAATGGTTGATACTTGGGGCAGTAATGCTGGGTGTCATCATGGGACCGATCGACGCCAGCATCGTTAATGTTGTGCTACCCTCTATCGCTGTTCACTTTCAGGTGGATTATTCTCTGGCGCAATGGATTCCTACCATCTACCTGCTGGCGATTTGTTCCTTCCTTCTCTTTTATGGTCGATTGGGAGATATTTTTGGTTATAAAAAGGTCTTTCTCACCGGCTTAATTTGCTTCGCCATATCCTCTCTTCTCTGTGGATTTTCCCAGAATATCTGGATGTTAATTTTCTTCAGAGCGCTGCAAGGATTAATGATCGCCATGCAGATGGCATTGGGTATGGCGATCGTCACAGCGGCCTTTCCGCCAAAGGAAAGAGGAAAAGCGATAGGCATATACGCAAGCGGTATCGCGGTTGGATTGATGTTGGGACCCGTTTTGGGTGGGATAATCGCCCATTTTCTGAGCTGGCGATTTGTGTTTTTTATCAACGTGCCCATCGCTTTTTTCGCCGCCCTGCTGGGTTATCACGTTATTCCCAGCGGAAAAAGAGATCCGGAACAACGGTTGGATATCCTGGGCGCGGTACTGGCGTTTATCTTCCTGTTCAGTATGTTGCTTTACACCAACCGGGCGAAGAACTGGGGTTGGTTTTCCCTGGTGGGCGTCATTATGTTGGTGATCATCGTCATATTCGGATGGTTATTCTTCCGAACCGAACGGAAATCCGACCATCCTATGCTGAATCTCAAGATCTTTAAAAACCGACGGTTTAGTTTCGCCTGTTTGAGTTCACTATTGAATTTTGTGGCTTTATACAGTGTCGTGTTTCTGACGCCCTGGTTTTTAGCGGACGCCCTGGAGATCGATGTATTAAGGATCGGGACGACCATGATGGCTTTCGCCATCGTGACATTCTTCATGGGACCGATCAGTGGCGCACTATCTGACCGGATTGGATCAAGGGGACTCGGGTTCACCGGGATGATCGTTCTCAGTTTCGGATTGTTTATGTTTAGCCGGTTAACCCCTGACGCCAAAATCATAGACATTGTCTGGCGGTTGGCGGTCTGTGGACTGGGAGGTGGGTTGTTCCAGAGCCCTATGAATAGCGCGGCCATGGGCAGCGCGCCGGGTCAATTTCGAGGTATCGCTTCCAGTATCCTGGCCATGATGCGTAATATCGGTATGGTGTTTGGTATCGCTATCGCGGGCACGATTGTGTACAATCTGGCTCCCTTCACCACTCAAGGTCACGCGGGATTATTCGCGCACGATCAACTGGGGATATTCCTCAATGGTCTAAAATGGGCGTTTCTGACCGCATCTGGAATCGCGATCCTTTCCGCTATATCGGCGTTATTAGCCAAAGCTGAAACACAAGTGGAAGGTCCAGCCGCCGGAAAGCCAACTCAAACAGCCGGCTGACGAAGACATGTCAGACCGCCTCTGAGTACATAAATGTTCTTAAAATTTGAATAAGCAGGTTAGAAAGATAATATCATACATTATCCTAACTGAAAAAACCCGAATCATTAAAACGTACACGGGGTAAACGGAAAAAGAGGGATATTCATCTTGAACGGGTGTCTTATCCGGCATGAAAGGCGTTGGTGAGACCCCCGGAGGACCGATCCGGAGGACCCACCCGCCTTGGATAAGGAGAAATGAGTTTAAGAGGTAATGCCAAGTTTTTCTCCTGTGTCTATAATAAGCATTTTTTATGCCGTGATTCTCATATATCGATCTTATATAAGAAATTTTTCCATGGCCTCTAAAAGCGTGGCCGCGGATTGAAGCCCGACAAAACGCTGAACCTCTTTCCCCTCGCTGAAAAGGACCAGCGTGGGGATACTCCTGACATCTATGCTCCGGGCCACGTCACGACTCTCATCGATATTCACCGTTAAAATGGATGCCCTTTCTTTAAAATGATCGGCAAGTTGGCGCATGATAGGCTCCTGCAAACGACAGGGAGCGCACCAGGGCGCATTGAAATCCACCAGGGTCAACCCGCTCCTCTTGGCCTCTTCCAATTCTCCGCGGGTCCTTATCTTTTTGATTTCCAATGCATTTTCCCTTTCAATGATGGAAATAAATGTTGAATTTCCATCGCCTTTAAACATCTGTCATGCGTTGAAAAGGATTCAAATATCGTACCGCATCCTGGGGCCGTACCTCTTGATGCTTATCGATTCCCGGATATTAAGGATAATAATCTGAAATACCATCTAAAAATCGTCATAAAATTACATCGAGCAGGGCAGGAGTCAAAAAAAAGAGAATAAGCTTGACAAACAGAAGTAACGTTACATATCCTGAAAGAGGGCCATTGGTAACGTTACGGTAACGGCTACAATCTCATTTACAATCTGAGCACGCCCGAGACGGGCGAGGCGGAAGGGATCACTTCCAACATGCAGGAAAAAACAGGAAAAGCACTTGACTCGAATTTTTCCAGCCTATTGCTTGAATCCATGGCGGACGGCGTTTTTACCCTGGACAACAAAGGGAACATTACATCCTGGAACCCGTCCATCGAAAGGATTACGGGGTATACATCGGCGGAGGCCGTGGGCCGGCCGTGTACGCTGCTGAATTTTACCCAATGTTTCAGTAAAAGCTGTCCCACGGGGATCAAGGATTGCGGGATCTACGAATATGGCCGTCTTGACGGCAGGGAATGCTATCTGCGCCACAAGAACGGATTTGACGTGCCGGTTATAAAGAGCGCGAGGCTGGTCAAGGACAAACACGGGTCCATCCAAGGTGTTGTGGAAACGGTGACCGACCTCACGGAACTGGAAAAGGCGAGACGGAAAGCGGAAGATGCCGACCGGAGGCTGGGCAAGACCCACATGTTTGGTGATATTATTGGGAAAAGTCACGCCATGCAGCAGGTCTATTCCGCAATCAGGGCGGCCGGAGCGAGCGAAGCCACCATACTTCTTCAGGGGGAAAGCGGCACGGGAAAAGAGCTGGTTGCGAGTGCCATTCACCACCAAAGCGCCCGAAAGGACATGTCCTTTGTGACCGTGAGCTGCAGCGCGCTTTCGCAAACCCTATTGGAGAGTGAGCTCTTCGGCCATGTGAAAGGCGCCTTTACCGGCGCTATCCGGGATCGTGCCGGTCGTTTTGAAGAAGCGGACGGAGGGACCATCTTTCTGGATGAAATAGGGGAAATCAGCCCCTTTATCCAGGTCAAACTCCTCCGCGTGCTCCAGGAACGGGAGATTGAGCGGGTCGGCGAATCAAAGAAACGAAAGATCGATCTAAGGATCATCGCGGCCACGAACCAGGATCTTCTTACCCTGGTCAAAGAGGGGAATTTCCGGGGCGACCTCTTTTACCGGCTCAAGGTGTATCCGATCACCATTCCTCCCCTCCGGAAAAGGAAGGAGGATATCCCTTTCCTCGTGGACCACTTTATTCATGCCCAGAATCGAAAAACAGGCAAGAGTATCGAGGGGGTCACACATCCTTCCATGAGAATTCTTATGGATTACACCTGGCCCGGGAACGTAAGGGAGCTGGAAAACGCGATTGAGCACGCCTTTGTCCTTTGCGCCGGACAACACATCGATGTCTTCGACCTGCCCGTTGAAATCCGCCAACTGGCATACCGGCCCGGTTTGCCGGATGCCCACGTATCCCCTACGCCGGCCCTCTTCTCGGGCGAAAAACTCACCCGCGCAACCCTGATCGATCTCCTCCAGGACTGTGACTGGAACAAGGCCGAAGTCGGAAGACGGGTGGGCTTGAGCAGGACCGCAATCTGGAAATATATGAAAAAGTGGGATATCCCGCTCAAGAGAGAAATAAACAAGTAACGTTTCCTATCCGGTACCGTCTTCCTCCCTTCCTTTTCCTCCCTTTTATAACCAACTGATATTTCAGTATTTTCCTTTCTCTAGGGCCTGTCTTTCCACTCTGGCATGCATATTGCTGGTTCATATATAAGACCTTCTTGACGAATGAGGTTTACCGTTAGGGTATCTGTTATCCAGATATTTTTGTCTTTATTCAATCATTTCAGCGGATCTTTACTTTTCTTGCAAATTGTTATCCAACTCACAAGATAAAGAAAGGGGGTGTAAAACGGATAGTTTCCTTCGATCGTTTTAGCGGCTGGAATTCTCATATTCTTAATGGAAAAAAGGAGGTGTGATATGCCGAGTTTTGTCATTACGGAGAAGTGTGATGGGTGTAAGGGGCAGGATAGAACCGCCTGCCTGTATATTTGCCCCAATGACCTGATGGCCCTGGATACCGAAAAGATGAAGGCCTATAACCGGGAACCGGCCATGTGCTGGGAATGTTATAACTGTGTCAAGATATGTCCGCAGCAGGCCATTGACGTAAGGGGTTACGCCGATTTTATGCCCATGGGCGCGAGCGTGGTGCCCTTGAGGGGTACCGAGGACATTATGTGGACGGTCAAATTCCGGGACGGGAATGTAAAAAGGTTCAAGTTCCCTATCCGCACCACACCTGAAGGCACTGCCCCGCCTGACGGCGGCTTCGCCTACGGACCGGGAACTCTGGACGATCAATTACTGGCAACGGAACCGGCTTCCCTGAAAGCGGATGAGTTATGGACGCTGGGCAAGTAGAAAAGGAGGTGACATCATGCAAGAATTTCCTACCCGAGAAGTAACGACGGATCTATTGATCATAGGCGGTGGTATGGCCGCGACCGGTGCGGCCGTTGAGGCCGCCTACTGGGCCAAGAAGCACGGCCAGAAGGTGGTTCTGGTCGACAAGGCCGCCTTGGATCGAAGCGGGGCCGTGGCCATGGGCCTTTCCGCCATAAACCAGTACGTCGGGGATAACACGCCCATTGATTATCTAAGCTACGTCCAGCAGGACCTCATGGGCCTCTGCCGTCAGGATCTGGTGATGGACATTGCCCGCCATGTGAACGGTTCGGTGCACATGTTTGAAGGATTCGGGCTCCCCATATGGAAAGATGATGAAGGGAATTACGTCCATGAAGGGAGATGGCAGCTCATGATTAACGGGGAGTCCTATAAACTGATATTGGCCGAGGCGGCCAAAAACGCCATGGATGCCCTGGGCGAGGATGGTGAAATCATCGAAAGGGTGCTCGTCACCCATCTTCTTCTGGATGAAAACGATAAAAACCGCGTGGCCGGGGCCGTGGGCCTGAGCGTAAGGGAACCTTATGAATTTCTTGTGTTCAAATGTAAGGCGGCCCTGGTAGCCGCAGGCGGCGCGGTCCATGTCTTCAGGCCCAGGTCCACGGGCGAAGGTCTGGGCCGGGCCTGGTACCCGCCCTGGCAATCGGGGTCCAGTTCCGCATTGATGCAGATGGCCGGTGCGGAGATGACCTCCCAGGAGGTGATCTTTATCCCCACCCGGTTCAAGGATGGCTATGGGCCCGTCGG
>CAYTUL010000214.1:0-7027 GCA_964441135.1 uncultured Desulfobacteraceae bacterium
GGTATGAAGCAGGTCCAGTCCACCGATAAAAAGGTAGGCCATGCCGAGAAGCATGAGATAGTTGTTATCCAAAAACTTCCTGGAGTTCCAGGCGACCATAAAAATGCTGAATGCCACGATGATGCTGAATATCTCGGAAAGGCTGTGGAAAAGCAGGTAACTGTATAGACTCAGGAGATACAGTATGATTAGAATGGAAGCCCCTGATGCAATATACAGGGCCCTTTTCCCATGTAGTTCATTATTGTACATTTTGTGAATCCTTGCAGGAAAATATATACATTTTTTATCATGATACACGATTTATTTTAACTATTCCAATTCTTGAAAAGATGGTTAATTTAGATAGAGGTTTAAGAATCTATTAAAAAGTTTTTTAAGAGAAAGAGCCTTTTATTAACCCTTATATCTGTTTTCATTGTGCTCGATAAACAGGGGACTATAAAGTATTAAATAAAGAGGCCCCGAATTATGTAAAATCTGCAGGGCTGATAAAAAGGCCTTTATAAAGGTGGATTAAATCTTATGAACATGGAATACAACGATATAATTAAATTTCACGGGCATGAATGTCCCGGTCTGGCAATGGGTTACCGGATGGCCCGGGCGGCCCTGAAGGCGTTAAAGGCCGCGCGCTCCGAAGATGAAGAGATCGTCGCCATCGTGGAGAATGACGCCTGTGGAACGGACGCGGTCCAGTGCGTCACGGGGTGCACATTCGGTAAAGGCAACCTGATTTTCAAGGACTACGGCAAACCGGTTTATACACTTTTCTCCCGGTCAGTGGGCCGGGGGGTTCGTGTCGTGTTCAGGGGAGATGCCGTCCCCGAAAAGGTTCGAGAAGATCGGAAAGCCCTTGTCCGGTATATCCTGGAAGCCCCGGATACCGATATCCTGTCCCTGACCGACGTTGCCATGGATGCGCCGAGCCCTGCCAGGGTCCATGCGTCCGTGAACTGCGCCATATGCGGTGAACCTGTTATGGAAACGCGCACCCGGGAAGTGAACGGTCAATTAACCTGCATACCCTGCGCGGAAGAAAGACTGAAGGCCGAACAGCCTAAATGAAAAATTCATGGGTTACTGCTGAGAAATGACCGGTACCTCCAGTGTAGGTCCTTTCAATGAAGGTAGCCTTGCCTTTCAAATCGATGAAGAAAACGGTGGATGAACGGGTTCCATAGGCCGGGCTGGATACAAAGATTGAGGATAGAATCCGCTCCCACTCCAGAGAGACTCCGGTATTCGGAAGACTCTCATCTTCGGCAATGGACCGGTCCTCGAGAATGCCGAACAGATCTTCGGGAAGGATATCTTTTTTATGTGAAAGAATCTCCGAAAGCCTGTCTCTGCCCCGGATCGTTTTCGGCCACGGCGTATTTAACAGGTGATTGCTCAGCCCATAAATACCAGGATCGAGGAGCCGGATCCCTTCTGCACGGTTTGAGAACCAGAAAAGTCTCTTGGTATCTCCGACAATGAGATTGAACCCGTTATACCTGTCCGCGATTTTCCTGAGTTTATCCAGGTATTCAACAGGGTCCTCCCTGCCTAACAAGTACTCACTTACCAAAATACCCCGGGAGGGGGCTTTTTCCTTTATCAGGAGCGGATCCCGGTAGTTGGTGATCGCCGCGATGCGCCCGAGTTTTGTCACGCCGAACCAGGTGCCGCCCTGTTTCAGATCCCTGCCCGCGAGCAGAAAGGGAGCTTCTTTCCAGAAACTCGCTTTAAGGGTGGGACGGTCATAGAACTCATCCCGATTCCCAATAAACAGGAGGGGGTAGGAAGGATGAGTTTGATAGGAAAAGAGTATCAGACACATAAAATGAGCTGTTCCAGGTTTCCCGTTCAAGGTTCAAGGGTTATAAAAGGCATAAAACCACAGTGCATGGGGGCATGTTTTTGAAAAGCTACAAGGGTTACCCACGGGTAAGGTTATGTGCGCTGCCGGATTCCCTAACAACCTTTTATAAATCGTGAGATTGACATGTTTTAACCTTGAGCCTGGAATCCTGAACCGCCTAACCCATGTATTATCTTTCTGGGAAAAGTACTGGAGTCGATGACGATCCTATGCAGGCCCTATGGGAATCAGCGATGTGGTCCTTTCAGGATATCAATTCTTGTTTTCGCCAGTCCCTCCGTATGGTTCCGTTTGTAGGAGTATAATACGGTCAATACCCTGGCCCTCTTTTTCCCGAGGCTCCTTCCCGTGTGGGGAGTGATGGAATCGAAATAGACGCTGTCCCCCTCCTCTAACACATATTTTTGATTATCATATATCAGTTCGTGAGTTCCCTCGAGCACGTACATAAATTCTTCTCCCTCATGGGAGAATATGGCCTTTTCAGTGAAAGCGGGCATGATAATGAAGGGCTCCATATTTTTCCCGCTCTTTTTATGGGCGAGGGCAATGTAGTGATATCCATGGAGGTTTGTTGCTGAGATCTTTTTCGCTTCATCCTTTCTTACGACGCAGATCTTTGTGTCCTGAGGTAATTCCGATTCTTCTGAGAGCAAGAGTGTAAGATCCACAAGAAGGGCCTTTGCGATCTTGTCCAGGGTTGTAAATGGTGGAGGCTTATCGGATTTTTCAATTCTGGAAATATAACCCTTGGTGAAGCCGCATAACTCCGCCAGGGTTCCCTGGGACATTTTTTTGTTTAAACGGATACTTTTAATATTCTTAGCTATCTGGCTTTCGTCCATATAGAAGATATCCCTTGCTTTAATAAATGAACTTAAATGATTAGAAATAGTTGAAAAGAGATTAGATATTAGAATATTTAACGGTATACGTATACAATGAGTAAACGCATGTCAAGAAATAAATACCGCAACCCGCAGGGGTTCATAAACCTGAAGGGGGCTGGGCCGGAAAAAGAGCGGCCCAGTGCGGAATGGGATCTTTTTTTCTCTTGACAGGGTTTGTAAATGAATCTATAAATTTACTTAATGATAAGTAAAATAATGGGTTTTGTTTGTCAACCATTTTTCACCTTTTAATGTTTCAAGGTATCCAAAGGAGGAATAAAATGCCCGGACCTCTTGAAGGGATTCGGATTCTGGAATGCGGCGGGTATCTCAGCGCACCATCGGCCTGCTACATGCTCGGTGATTTAGGTGCAGAGGTGATAAAAATAGAGGACAGGATCAAAGGCGATCCCTCAAGGGGAATGTCGGCCCTGTTCGGGCGATCAATGAGTCTTCCCGGAGACTTAAATATCATGTTTGAAACAGCAAACAGGAATAAGAAAAGCATAACAATGGATTTGAAAAAGGAGAAGGGCAGGGAACTCCTGTTTGAATTAATAAAACACTGCGACGTGTTTTGTACGAACTATTCCCTGTCCGCGATCGAAAAACTGAAGATAGATTTCGAGACCCTCGCAAGACACAATAAAAAACTCATTTATGCTATGGCGACAGGATATGGATCCTTAGGGCCTGAAAGCAGAAAGCGTGCCTTTGATACCATCGCCCAGGCGCGCTCAGGAATAATGTATGCCGTTGGCGAACCAGATAGTCCGCCCGCGCAGATAGCGGGACCGATATTTGATCAGATGACCGGAACCCTGTTAGCCTACGGAATTTTAGCGGCCCTTATCGAGAGGGACAGGCAGGGAACCGGGCAAAAAATTGAGGTGTCCTTACTTGGTTCCGGACTTCACCTTCAGGCCTACAATGTCAACACCATGCTTTTACGAGGCAGGCCCATTCCCAGACCCTCCAGGCTAAATCAGAGAAACGCCCTGGCGAATCATTATGAGTGCGCCGATGGAAAATGGATACTTTTCGCGGAGGCACAATCGGACAGGTTCTGGCATAATTTCTGTCAAGCCATGGGAATTGAAGATTTGGAAAAAGATGAAAGATTTTCCACGGCGGCACTTCGAAATAATAACCGCTTCGAACTCACCGGAATACTGGATAAGGTGTTCAAAAAAAAGAAAAGAGATGAATGGATTAAGGCCCTTGAAGAGAAAGGGGGAGGAATAGCCTTCTCACCCGTCCTTGATCCGAGTGAACTGGAATCAGATCCGCAGATTTTAAGTAATGAATACATTAGGGACACCCGTCACCGCATTCTCGGTGAGACCAAAGTCATCGGCTGTCCGGTCAAATTCAGCAGGACACCGGCTGAAATCAACCCGTCGGCCCCGGGTTTTGGAGAGCATACGGAAGAAGTACTGATGAATGTATGTCATTTTACGTGGGAAGATATCGAGAAGCTGAAGGATGATGAAATTATTTAGGAATGCCCCCGATCCATCAGCCGGGATTAGGTGAAGAGTTCCACTGGAGGCAGCAATGAAGGACGAAGTCACTCAGAAGAGAATAGATGATGATGAATTCATGAAGATGCGGGAAAAGGAATTATCGATCTGGCCGACCGGAAAGGAAGTCGATCTGGATGAAGCGGTAGAGTACCAGCGTAACCTGCCTGAAAGTAAAAACTTCTGCAAGGTGGTGCAAAAACTTCGCAGGGAGGGGAGGACCGTGGTTTTTCCCAGGGCAGGCACACCGGTCATAGAGGACGAAATTGAGCTTAACCGAACGCTCGTGGAAGCCGGTGTTCCACTCATTCCCGTGACGAGTGACAGTTATACCCGAGGTCTTCAGCTTGAAAAGGCCCAACAGGCCCTTGAGGAGAGCATAAAAACCGGAAAGCCGATACTCAACGGGTATCCCATCATCAACCACGGGGTGAAGAACACGAAAAAAGTGGTTGAGGCATGTAACGCGGCCTTTGATCCGAGATTAGGCTCCCGGCACTGCCAGAAGCTCGGCGGGGAGATCGCGTTCGCTTCCGGAATGACGGCCTTGCCTCCGAGCATCTTCCAGTTGTTCGGCAACTATGAAAAAAAATCCACATTAGCGGAATGTATCCGGGATACCCAGTATATATTAAGGCTCATGGGGTACTATGCGGAAAGGGGACCCATCATTACCGCGGATATTCATGGATGGAATCCGAACGCTGTTTTCCCCCTGAGCATCCATATTTCGACAATCATTCTGACGGCCCTTATAGGAGCGGAGCAGGGTTGCAAGAGTGTTATACCGCTAATCGAATTTCAGGGATACATTGCCCAGGATCTGGCCTGGTTCAGCGTAGCACCCAGACTTATAAGGGAATATCTTGACAGATTCAATCATTCGGATGTCCTTATTCCCGGGGCCTTTGCAAACCAGATCCCCCTTTACCCCGTTCCCCAGGATCAGGGGGGAGTTTTTGCCTATCTTAATTATACGGCCTTTGTGGCTGCACTGGCCCGGGCGGAGGCGGCCTATTTGAGAACGATCGATGAGGGGGCGGGAATCCCGACCAAAGAGGCCCATGCCATAAGTTACAGGTCCGCAAAATGGATATTTGACGTGATAAGAACACAGGATTTCCATTTCGACAGCGGGGAGGTAAAGATTGAAAAGGAAATGGCTGAAAAAGAGATCAGGGCGATCGTTGATAAGGTAATCGAGATGGGGGACGGGGATGTCGCCCTTGGATCCGTCCGGGCCGTCGAGGCCGGGGTCCTCGATTCCCCCTTTGCGGCGAATATCCATGTGAAAGATAAGGTGATGGGTATTCGAGACCTTAAGGGTGCCTGCAGATTCCTGGAATTCGGGAACCTGCCCCTTCCATCGGAGGTAAAGGAATTTCACAGGGCCAGGGTAGCCGAGCGGGAAGCCGCAGAGGGAAGCAAAATGGACTATAGTGTTTCGCTCAAGGATTTCTGGGCCTTCAGCAAGGGAACAATAAAGGGGCTGCCGCCCTACGGGATCTAAGCACGGAGAAGGCCTTTTTCCGGGTATGATTATCCGGTTTCTTTGACTGCCCGCTTGCTGTTCTTTAATCAATGCCTCAATCAATTGGAGTCCTTAAGGGGGGAATAATGAGCCGAACATATACAGTAATAACCGGGACGGTCGGAATGGACGCCCATGTTATCGGCACGAAGGTTTTATCCAGGGCCTTTCGAGAAGCCGGCTTTCATGTGATAGAACTCGGAATGCAAACCCCGCCCGAAGAATTCATTAAGGTAGCGCAGGAGACCAATGCGGACGCAATCCTCATGAGCTCTCTCTATGGTATGGCCGAATTCGATCTGAGGGGATTCAAGGAAAAATGCCTCGAGGCGGGGCTCGAAAATGTTATTCTTTATATCGGCGGACTGTTAGGTGTTACGCGCCATGACTTCGCCGAGGATGTTGTTAAATTCAAAGAGCTGGGTTTTGACAGGGTCTATCCGCCGGAAGTGGATTTAAAATCGGCCATTGAGGATCTGCGGGGTGATCTGAAAGAGCGACATAGTCACAAAAATGGATGATAAGAGGCTTTTTCTTGATTTTGGGAGCACCTTCACAAAGGTTGTCTACGTTGATCTTGATCGAAATGAAATCATTTCAAGGGCGAAGCATTTTTCCACGATTGAAACCGACATCACGGAAGGCTTAAGGGCCTGTTTCGAGGAGATCTCAGGGGATTCGGACATAAATAATCTCATGACCCGCGACGCCTTTGCCTGCAGCAGTGCCGCCGGGGGCCTGAAAATCGCCTGCATCGGGTTTGTACCGGATTATAGAAGTGAAGCCGCGAATCTCGCGGCCCTGGGAGCCGGGGCAAAGGTGGTTGGATGCTATTCCTATGAAATCACCAACCGGGAACTAAAAGAGATTGAAAGCCTTCATCCGGACATTATTCTGTTGACGGGCGGCACGGACGGGGGTGATAAAAGGGTAATCATCCATAATGCGAAGTTGCTCGCGCGCCGGAATTGGACCGATACCCATATCATCGTCGCCGGCAACAAGACGGCCTCCGATGAAATAGAAGAGATTTTCAAAGGACACGGAAAGGAGATCACCTGTACCAATAATGTGATGCCGGAGATCGGCAGGCTGGATGTTGATCCATGCAATAAAAGAATACGGGAGATATTCATTCGTCATATTCTTGAGGCAAAGGGAATCGGCCGTGCCAGAAAGTACATTAAAAATATCCTTATGCCGACCCCTTCTGCCG
>CAYTUL010000215.1:0-7016 GCA_964441135.1 uncultured Desulfobacteraceae bacterium
TAAGTCCGGCTAAATAAATCTTGATTCCGTCCTGCACCAGGATGACGCTAATGTAAGCATTTGTCATTCCTGCCCGCATCACGTGCGGGATAAATTCCAGCAGGAATCCAGGAATTTTCTGAACTGTTGCCCAATTTCAACATGCCAGAACTTATTGAGAAGTCACAAAAGTGAATATTTTCACTATTGACAAAGAAGGAGGGGATTGATAAAAAAATTACGGATGGTTCAGGGAACCAGCAGGTCCGAATAAGAGAGAAGAATAGCATTATGGATGTTGACATTCAGGAAACTCCCCTTTTCCTTTTATGGAACAGCCGAAAAGTCAATTGTCATTGTTTTGGGTAAATTGGTCTTCGTCCCGGAGAATCCTACAGCCGATTAACCCGGAACCAAATCCTATTCACAGTCTAACTTCGAGGAGGAGAAACCATGCCAAGGATAACAATCAGGGACTGGCCTCCCTATTCACCCACCGATCAGAACCGGCGGGAGAATACGGTAGCCGCGGCTAAATTAATGATGAATGCTGCGTTAACAGCGCCCAATGTCGGCGGTCTCCCCATGACCGAAGGTGAGATCGTGTACGGCGAGGAGGAACAGGAGCAGATTGCGCGTAAAATGGAAGAGCTCGCCTATGAAAGGGAGGCATGGAAGCATGTATTCCTCTATGAGGCCGTCATGGCCCGGCAGGCGGACTCCATCCTTTTGATCGGAAATACCCGCGCCTATTCGAGCCCATGGGATGGCGAATGCGGTCTGTGCGCGGGACGTCCGGATTGCAGTTTCGTTTGTGAAAACCGGAACCAGAAGGCGGGGATCATCGATGTCACGGATCGGCGATTTGACACCCCGGTTCCCGGTCCCCTCTGTGCCCTCTACGCCCATCAGCTTGGATATAATGTGGGAAGTGCCCTTATGGTTGCAACGCATCTCTATATCGATGCCCGTCCCTTCATGAGTATCGGGCTGGCGGCGCAAAAGCTCGGCTATTGCCGAGATTCGGCCATAGTCATCGCCATCGCCATAAACGCAAGGGCGAAGTGTGAGCCGTCCGATCCTTCCGTGGATTACCACCTGGTCAATCTGGACCGGGCCATAGATGCGATTCGAAGCAATGTCAATCAACTGGGCGTGCGACCGGCAACAGGCAAAGAATACCGGTTCGGGGACCCGGCGAAGAAGAGATAGGAGGAATCGACATGGCGTTATACGACGGAAAAAAATTCGCGCAGGAGGGCCTGCTCCAGGTAGCTCAACATTGTGCGCAGGCCGCGCTCCACGCCCCCCAGCTTACCGGCCGGACCGAAGTAAGGATGCAGGTGATCGAAGGGGAGGAACTGGAAGACTATATCGCCGTGCAGGACGCGGCGAATAAATTGGGCGCCAGACTCTCGGGCGAAACCTATAAAGGGGCCTATAGGATGGGCGAACCGCCGGTCCTCCTGTTGATCGGAGCGGATGTCACTCCCATTGTAGAGGCCCCCTGCAAGGCGGCCTGTCCGGCGGGCATCGACGTCCCCAGGTACATCCGCCTTATCGGTGACGGCCGATATGATCAGGCTGTTTCGGTCGTGAGGGAGAGGGTGCCGTTCCCCTCTGTTTGCGGCTATGTGTGTCACGCCCCCTGTGAGCTAAAGTGCCGGCGCGGCACGCTCCGGGATCAACCCATAGCCATAGAGGCCCTGAAGCGCTTCGCCGTGGATCACGCCGGGCAGGTTGAGGATCCGGGCTCCTCCGCAGAAGAGACGGGGAAAAGAGTCGCCGTGGTCGGTTCGGGACCGGCGGGCCTCACTGCGGCCTACTACCTCAGAAAGGTATGCGGCCACCAGGTTACGATCTTTGAGGCGTTAGAACAGCCGGGCGGCATGATGCGGGTGGGCATCCCCCGCTACAGATTGCCTCTGGAACTCCTGGAGAGGGAAATAGACGCCATAAAAAAGCTTGGTGTGGAGATCGAGCTGAATGCTAAGCAGGAGTCCCTGGATGCCCTTTTTAAAGAGGGGTATGATGCGATATTTGTCTCCGTGGGGGCGCATCGGGACGCCAGCCTGGGTGTTTCGGGTCAGGAAGCGTCCCGGGTGATCGAGTGTATCTCCTTTTTAAGGGATGTCGGCCTGGGAAAAAAGGTCGAGGTCGGAGAGCGCGTGGTGGTGGTAGGCGGCGGGAATGCCGCCATGGATGCGGCCAGGACGGCCCTGCGCCTTGGCGCCAAAGACGTCTCCATACTCTACCGCCGCAGCAAGGGTGAGATGCCCGCCTATGAAGAGAATGTGGAACAGGCCGTTCGAGAAGGGGTAAAGATTGAATACCAGACCACGGTATCCAAGGTAGAGTCCGAGAAAGCCGGGCTCGGCCTGGAATGCGTCACCACGGAATTGGGACCCGCGGATGCCGACGGGAGACGCATACCGGTGCCGGTTATTGGAAGTGAATGCGACCGAAACGTGGATACACTCATTGTGGCCATCGGCCAGACGCCGGATATGCCCTCCGGATTCAATATATCCCAGGGAGAAGGAGACCTGATCCAGGTGGATCCCAAGACACTCAGCACGAACATAGAAGGGGTCTTTGCCGGCGGCGACGCCGTGACCGGTCCCGCCTCCGTTATCGAGGCGATCGCTGCCGGGAGGAAAGCGGCATCCTGGATAGACCAGTATCTGGGTGGTCTGGGCATTATCGATGAAGTCCTGGCCCCGCCGGAGCAGGTACCCGAGATCTCCCCCGCCCTGGAGGCACTGGGTCAAGGGAAGGGAGATCCGGCCAGACCTCAACCCCAGCTCCTACCCGTTGAGGAGGCTTTAAGCGGCTTTGAGAAGGATGAGGCCGGTCTCGGGGAAAAGGAGGCCCTTATTGAAACGACAAGGTGCCTGAAGTGCGATCAGGTCGGCTTCGATTGCGGGGGTTGCGGGTTCAAGACCTGCCGGGAAGCCGTCATCAACACCCGGAACCGGATCATCGAAACGGGTGGTGAAAACTGGGGATGGCTCATGAAGGGACCGAGCTGCATCTGGCGGGCCATGGAACTGGGGATCAGCGTCGACTGGGCGGCCGCCGCGGCCCATCGGTTGAACGTGGAGAACCGGGTCGGCATGATCCCAGCCACCGGATTCATGCGGATGGGATATATGGAAGGGTGTAGCCTGGTGACGGTCCTGCCCCTGGGCCCCTGCAGGGAGCGCTGGTATTTCTCTCCGGGTACGGGGAGAGAAGATTATCGCCCTGCTGCCGGGGAAAGAAGGGGTGTCATGTTGCAGTATCCTCCCCTGTGGATGCGTTTCACGGGACCCGGGCGGGATCTGGGGCGAAGGGGAATCAATACCAAGGACAACTGGTGGGATCCTCCCTATACGAGACTGGATATTGTGGAAGACAAGGAGTGGGGAGATTCGGTCCTGGACAGGGATTATGCCATATTCGCCGCGGCGGACGAGATACGGAAAAAGAGGAAGCGGAAGAGGCTGAACCTGCCCAAGATAAAGGAAATGCTGGATAAGAAAAAGAGTGGTTAAGGAGGTTATAAAATGGTTAGCATGGCGGAAATAGATGAGGCGATATCAACATACGTTAAACACCAGACCTATCCCCTGGCCATTAAGATGCTTACGAAGGAAGATGAAATACCGGATGATGCAAAGAATCCCTCAAGGGATTTTGGGGTCCCTTTCACCCTGTGCCAGGCCATAGGGGTCTGCCGAAGGGAGGAATTGGCAGTGGTCCTTGACAGGGACAGCCAGTCCTGTCCCATAGCCTTAGCTGGCCTGGGATTTGTGAGGCCTGACGAGTATCTGAGCGGTAAACATGTACTTGCTCCCGTAAACCAGTCCCCTGAGGCGCGAAAAAAAGTGGCGGAGACAATGCCAAGATTCGAGTTCGGGAAATACAGCCACATCTTGATATCCCCCATATTAAAAGCGGCATTTGATCCCGATGTAATTCTCCTTTACGGGAACGGGGCCCAGGTGATGCGGATGGTCCAGGCCGCTGTCTTTGAATCGGGAGGGGCCGTGACCTCAAGGTCGGCCGGCTCAGGGGGCTGCCTCCTTCCTATTGTTGCCTCAATCCAGGAGAATGAATGTAAATTTGTCCTCCCGGGAAACGGGGAACGGAGATTAGGATTGGTGGCAGACGGTGAGATGGCTTTTGCCATGCCAAAGAGCAGGTTTGAAAAGGTAATAAAGGGTCTGAGTCTTACTCACAAGGGGAGGCAGAGCTATCCCATCAGCCCGGGATATCTTAAATTAGAGTACAAGCTGCCCCCGACCTATGAGGGATTGGTAAAGGCGTCAAAAAAGGCAAGCGACTGATAATAAGCAACAATTTAGGAAATTTCTGGATTCCTGATGGAGTTTATCCCGCACTTGATGCGTGGTAGGAATGACAATATGCTAATGCTGACGTCATTCCGGCGCAGGCCGGAATCCAGTAATATATGCCCGGAGTTTTTAAGAGGTTACGTGTAGACGGAAATTAGGCAATAGACATATAGATAGGCATATGATCAAGGAGGCAATATATGTCAGGCATCACAGAAAACGTTGTGGGAAAACTCATTCAGGAAAAGGCCCGTATCCACAAAGACCGTATCTTTTTATATTATAAAGACGAAACAATTACCTATGAGGAACTGGACCTCATCTCCAACCGGTTTGCGAACGGATTCAAGGAGATGGGCCTTCAAAAGGGCGAAAAGATCGCCATTATGATGATTAACCACCCCATATACCTCCACGTGTGGTTCGGCTCTTCCAAACTGGGGGTAGTGGAGGTCCCCATTAATACGGCCTATAAGGGGGATCTCTTGAGGCACATTATTGACAATTCGGATTCAAGGCTCCTCATCATTGACAGCGGGTTCCTTGAGAGACTTTTAATCATAAAGGATCAGCTCCCCAAGCTTGAGAGGGTCCTGGTCCATGGTGAGGTTGACCCGGAGATTGCCAAGACCCTGCCCGTGCCCATATCGTCCATTGAAGATTTTTTTAACTACCCTTCCACTCCTGTTGAAGTTGATATAAGTCCCCCGGATCCGGCCGCTATAATATACACTTCCGGTACCACCGGTCTCTCAAAAGGGGCCGTCTGCCCTCATAACTACTACCTCCATGTAGGGAGGCTGGTGGCCCGACTGCGTGACGCCAAATCCACGGACGTCCTCTACACTTTTCTGCCCCTTTTTCACGTCAACGCCCAGCTTATGACCACCCTGGCGGCCCAGGTATCCGATGCCCAGATGGTATTGAGTGATAAGTTCAGCGCCTCAAGATTCTGGGACGACATCAAGAAATACGGGGCCACGCAGTTTAACTATCTTGGGGCGGTCATGACCATACTGGCCAAACAGGAGCCCAAACCGGATGACTTTGATAATAATGTACGAATAGCTTTCGGGGCCGCATGTCCACCCGATGTCATGGAGCAACTGGAGAAACGCTTCGGCTTTATCTGCCTCGAGGGTTTTGGAATGACCGAAATAGGACTGGCAATACACGACGCCATAGATTACAGAAAGACCGGCTCCTGCGGGAGGGTCCTCCATGATGACTGGGAGGTAAAACTGGTGGATGATGAGGACATGGAGGTCCCCCTGGGAGAGATCGGGGAGATTATAGTCCGGCCCAAAAAGCCCTATATCATGATGACGGAGTATTACAACATGCCGGAAAAGACCCTGGAGGCCTATCGCAACCTCTGGTTTCATACAGGCGATTACGCCAAAAAGGGCGAAGAGGAATTCTATTACTTTGTGGACCGGAAGAAAGACGCCCTGCGCCGCAGGGGTGAAAACATCTCCTCCTTTGAGGTGGAGAAGGTCATCAACACGCACCCCAAGGTGCTGGAGTCCGCCGTGTTCGCCGTTCCCTCCGAGCTCGGGGAGGATGAGGTAAAGGCCAATATAGTTCTGAAACCGGGAGAAACTCTGCCGCCGGAAGAGCTAATCCATTATTGCGATAAGAGGATGGCCTATTTTGCCGTTCCCAGGTTCCTGGAGTTTGTCCCGGAGCTTCCCAAGACCCCGACCAACAGGATAGAGAAGTACCGCCTGAGGGAGGCCGGAGTTACAGAGAATACATGGGACAGGGAAAAGGCGGGGATTAAGGTGAGTCGTTGAGGATATAAAATGAAAAAGAAGATCGTTATCATCGGCACTCTTGACACAAAGGGCGAGCAACTGCTCTTTTTAAAGGAGATCATCGAATCCATGGGACATGACGCTCTCCTGATGGATATCAGTATGGGGGGGCATCCAATGCACAAAGCGGAGATAACTCCCCGGGAGATAGCGTCTCTGGGAGGCAAGAATCTCGACGACCTCGTCAACTCAAAGGACAGATCCACCGCAGTCAACACCATGACCAGGGGGGCTCAGCAAAAGGCATTGGAACTTCTGTCTAAGGGTGAGCTCCACGGTATTGTCGCCATGGGCGGAGCTACTATTGCCCTGGCAGGCACGAGGGTGATGGAAAAGCTGCCCTTCGGCATTCCAAAGGTGATCGGTACTCCGGCGGCGATGCCCGTCTACATCAGCCGGTGGTTCGGCTCCAATGACATGGCCGTTATCCAGATGATCATGGAAGTGGCGGGGATGAACGACCTGGTGAAAAACGCCATCGCCCAGGTCGGGGGAGCGATATCGGGCATGGTGGAAAAGGCCTTTGATCATTCCGCCTTACGCCTCCCGTACCCTTCCATAGCCGTAACCCAGTTGGGATTCTCGGATCAGTGCGCCAAGAACGTTGAAGGGCTCCTCGAAGAGAAGGGCTATAACGTCTTTCCATTCCATGCCCAGGGAATCAGCGATCGGGCCATGGACCGGCTCATATCCCAGGGCTTTTTTGACGGTGTAATCGAGATCGTGCCCGCGGGGCTTGTGGAGGAAAAATACAAAGGGAATAGGGCAGCGGGAATGGAAAGACTGGATGCAGGTCTTGAAAGGGGTATTCCCCAGTTATGGGCTCCCTGCTGTTTGAACATAACGGGAGCGGGAATTACCCGGGCAAACCGGGAGAAGT
>CAYTUL010000216.1:0-7014 GCA_964441135.1 uncultured Desulfobacteraceae bacterium
GAATAGGGCTTGCAGCTTCGGGCTGAATGGATGACCAGTCCATCGACGTCATACTCCCCGATAAGCTGTTCCATCAGGTCAAGCCGGTGATTCAGATTATTGTTAAGTATCACCAGGCTGTAGGTCTTTGAAATGGATTCAAAGGGTCTGAGATCATCCATAAAATGGGCCGTCTCCGCCCAGGCATTGGTATAGGTGGCCGTGACAAAATTCGCTCCCTTTTCCGCGAAAAAATCGGAAAGATTTCTGATCCGGTACCAGATTGCGATATTGTCCCACATCAGTCTTTTCCGCTCCTCTTTCACGGCCCCGACCCCTTTGTCGATCCTTACCTTCAACTCCTTTAGAAGGCTTTCATAATAATCCAGCGCAACGGGCAGGCCCCTCAATGAAACAACGGGGGATAGGTGGACAAAGGCATCAAATATGGACATGGGAGCAGGATGCCTTTTCATTGTGTCTAACACCTTTCCCCATGCCAGAGACGTATCCCGGGCAATCCGGATGGTCTCCGTGAACCTGCTGTGGCTGAACCTTCGGCCGGAAATCCGTTCAAGCAGGGGGATCATCTCCTCGATCTGGCCTACCATATAGGATACATCCTTTTCAGAAATCTCTGTAAAATTGTAAGGCGTATCAAAGAGGATCAGCGGGATTTTCCAGTGGTGCGCCAGGACCTTGAACCAGTAACATACGGTCTGACAGATATTATTGGAGATGAACAGGAGATCCGGTTTCGGAAGCCGGCCGGCGACTGTTTTCCCCGAAAAAGTGGAGCCGAGATCGATTCGGGCATAGGAGCAGAGGTCCTGGTGATAACCGCGTGATTCCGCCTCCCGGCAAAGTTCAGGCCCTATTTTCTGCGCTCCGCAGAGGGCGCTGTGGTTTTCGGGATAGATTGTATAAAAGCCGAAGGGTCTTAAAAGCTCAACGGGCGCGCCACTGGTCACCCATGCCACTGGTTTTGCCCCGGAAGCGTATCGTGCAAGAAGGTAGTGGCGCATCATAATTCTTCTCAACCGTCTGCTGCATTCGAGGGGCGGACCGACATAGGGATTCGGTCTTTTTCGTCGTCTCCTCTTCGCTAATCTCCCTGTACCCATCAACAGGGGCGCGCCAAGATCCTTCATGCATGAATATTTCAAACGATTGAAAAATCCCATAACGATTATTGATTTCCTTCATTGACCGGTTGCAGGACGCAGGTACTATCCCTTGATCGTTTCAATAAAGGCCTCCACCCTGGTTGCAAGCTGCCCGTCAAATCGCTGGTTCGGTTCCGATTCTATAACGAGCGTCTTGATTCCTTTTTCCTTGATGGCTTCCAAAAGCAGGGGCAACCCGAAGAATTCCGGCTCGCAGAACTTCACAATATTGAACAGGACACCGTCCGCACCGCAACGATCGACTTTCTGGACAAGGGATTGAATCCTTTCACGATAAGACGCATTCCCCGTGGCACAGGGCATATTGAAAAAATCCTCCGTCATGGACTCAAAAGGGTCATCAAATCGGCCCGATGCCGCCGAGAACCGCCTTCCGCAGGAAAGCAGGTCGTCATCCGCCACTCTCACACCTGACCTGTCAAGGAAGGAAAGGATTTCGGTGGGATTCGGAAGAATGCCGCTCAGGACGACTGCCGGTGCTTTTCCGGAGTCTCCTTCTGACCGGTCTAAAAAATTCTTCAGGAGCGGTATGAAATCATCCGGGTGGAGAAACTCTCCCTGCCGGATAATATAATAAAATTCCTCGTTTGAGGCCTTCAATTTCCCCTTTGCCCTTAGATCATAAATTCGATTGAGAAGGGAGATCACTTTCCTGCCGGCCTCTACACTTTTCCGGAGTTTTTCATGATCCAGAATCCCGAATTGCCTTTCAAGCTGTGACGCTAATTCCTTTAGTTGTTTCCGGTGATAAAGCTTTGACAGCCGCTGAAATCCTGCTCGGGGGTGGTACAGAAAATAACAAGGCTTATCTATCTCTAAGAAATCGTGAACAATGGATGACAGGTTCTGTATGGAATCGCATGTATGGGGAAATAAAAAACCGTCTATGTCACTACACTTACCCTGCAGGATAAGCTCTAATCCAAGCCTTGCGACCAGGCATATGTGTGTCTGCAGGTGGGCGTCCGTATGGCTGATTTTAAGGGGCGGATCCCAGATCTCCACAGGCAGTATGTTCATTGCCCAAAGGAGTTCTTTCGGATAGAGCGCGGGGAAAACCCCTAGTAGTTTTTTCTCCTTTTTTTCCTTCTGTTCCCTGAGATATGTGGTTCTTATGGGCTTCTGTACCAGTTTCATCGATTTCTCCCGCCTGGAGAGCATACCCCAGACCGGTCATGAATTCAATGGTACGATCCATCACCGGGCCTTTTTTATCATGCCATCATGTCAAGCCTGGCCCTGACTCTTGCAATGCATGAAAACATCCCGGCGAATGGAAATATCAATCTGCCCCGTATACTGTTCATGCCGGTCATTAACAAAAACCCATCTGCAATATCATGAGATTGCATTTTATTGACACATCAGGGCAATTCATCTATATTCTCATTTAAAAAAGGAATGCTTAATCATTGTTCTATCATTCATGATCAAAGGGAGGTGGCGAAATGAACGGCTATTGCGGGAAAATGTTATTCGTGGATTTAACAAAAGGCAGTCATGAAGTACTAACCCTGACGGAAGAGACGGCCAGACAATACATCGGGGGCTACGGGATCGGCGCCAAGGTATTGTTCGAGAGAATGAAACCGGGCTCAGACGCCCTCGGGCCGGACAACATCATGGGGTTCACGACAGGCCCCCTGACCGGGACCGGCGCATTACTAAGCGGCCGCTATACCGTGGTCTGCAAATCACCGATAACCGGCGGCTGGAACGATGCGAATTCAGGGGGCTACTTCGGTCCTGAACTGAAAAAAGCGGGATTCGATGCCGTTTTTGTCCAGGGGGTATCGGAAAAACCCGTTTATTTATGGATCAAGGACGGTGAGGTGGAAATCAAGGATGCCTCCCATCTCTGGGGGAAGGATGTCCTCGAAACCGAGGCGGCCCTCAAGGCCGAGTTGGAGGAGAACAGGCTCAGGGCCGCCATGATAGGCCCGGCGGGCGAGAAGTTGTCCCTCATCGCAGCGGTCGTAAACGACGGGCACCGGGCGGCAGGCCGTGGTGGTTGCGGGGCAGTCATGGGATCTAAAAAATTAAAGGCCGTGGTCGTGCGGGGGACCGGAAACGTGCCCGTGGCCGATCCCGAGAAGTTGAAGGCGGCCAATCAGGATATCCTCGATACGATAAAAAACGGGCCGGCGGCCCAGATAGCCGGGGCCTTTTCAACCTTCGGCACTACGATGATGACGGCGGCCTCAGCGGTAAGCGGTGATTCACCGGTGAAGAATTGGGGCGGCGTCGGTATCGTCGATTACGGGGAGGAAGCAGGAAAAAGTTTTGAAGGCGCGGTTATGGATCCCAAGTACCGGGCCAGGAAATATGCCTGCGCCAACTGCCCTCTCGGCTGCGGGGCAATCTACGACGTTAAGGACGGCAAATGGCCTGTGGGTGAAACGAGCCGGCCGGAATATGAGACTTCCGCATCCTTCGGGTGTTTGATGTTGAACGACGATGTGGAGGCCCTCCTTAAATGCAACCATATTTGTAATATTTACGGCCTGGACACCATTTCCGCTGGCGCCACTGTGACCTGGGCCATGGAGTGTTATGAAAAGGGAATCCTGAGCAAGGAGGATACCGGCGGCATAGAGCTCACATGGGGTAATACCGAGGCCATTGTGCAGGCAACCCAGGAGATGGCCGATCAGAGCACGGAATTCGGCAGAACACTGGCCCTTGGTTCCGCCGGGGCGGCCGAAAAAATCGGGAAAGGGGCCGAGTATCTGGTTACCGTTAAGGGTATTGAGCTGCCCATGCACGACCCCCGGCTCGGTCCGGGCTTCTCAAGGACCTATGCCATTGATCCCACACCGGCCCGTCATGTTAAAGGCGGGTTGGGAATTATGCACATGCAAACACCTGACCCATCGAAATACAATACCGAAGGCAGCGGCGGACCGGATCTTCGCGCAACAGTGGCACAGGAAATCGTGAACACGGCGGGATTGTGTCTGTTTAAGGACTTTACGGGCGTGCAGAACATTGCCTGGAAATTGATTCCTCCCGTCACGGGCTGGGATTTCGGCGCAGAGGAAGAGATGAACACCGGGCTCAGGATCTACAATATGCGTCATGCCTTCAACCTTCGGGAGGGCATGAAACCCGCCGATTTCCAGCTACCCAAACGGAGCATAGGTGAACCCCCGCAGACCGAGGGTCCCCTCAAGGGCGTGACCGTGGATCACAAAGGCTTTATACGCAATTTTTTCAGGGAGATTGACTGGGATGAGACCACAGGGAAGCCAAGCCGCAGCTCCCTGGAAAAGCTGGGAGGAATGGAAGATGTGATCAATGCCCTCGGCCTCTAAGACGGCAGGATTCACTCGAAATTAAAGGGAAGGCTCCGGCCGGCAAGGGTTTTCGGTCGGAGCTTTCATGAACGGCAGTCCGCAATGCGTATCACCGTGCAATTTTCAAGCCTGTTCCGCACCCTTGCGGGCGTGGAGCGGGATGTTCTGGATGTCGCCGAGGGCACGACCATCGACCGGCTCTCCGGCCTATTGGTTCAAAAATATCAAGATCTCCCACTCGAGAGCGAAAACACCTATTTTACAATAAACGGTCAAATTTCCGAGCGCAATCAGGTCCTTGCGGAAGGGGATCAGGTACGAATTTTCCGGTTGCTTGCAGGAGGATAGGAAACGCATCAACCACGAAAAGTCCTTCTCACGACGATAGGTTCCTGTAAAGGAACCGTGGACCGGCATCGATACCCGGCCCGGAGCTCTTCCGGATTTATCGCCCGGTTTTCAAACCTTTCATATCCCGGAATTTCCTCACAATAAAAGTCTCGAAGATGCAAAAGGAGGAGATATCAGCAATGAATCGGCAGATCAGGGTAGGCATAATCGGGGATTATGATCCGAATCGACTCTCTCATATTCCCACGAACCAGGCCTTGAAGCATGCCGCCGGGGCCCTGTCCGCATCCGTTTATTCTTCCTGGCTCTCCACCCGGTCGCTGGCGGAAGGCCCTACCGCGACGTCGCTGAAGGAATTTGATGCACTCTGGTGTGCTCCCGGCAGTCCCTATGAGAACATGGATGGGGCCCTTCATGCTATCCGGTTCGCCCGTGAGGAGGGATGGCCCTTTATTGGAACATGAGGAGGCTTCCAACATGCTCTGTTAGAGTATGCTCGCAATGTGTTAGGCATCCGGGATGCAGAGCACGAAGAAACGGCCCCGGGCGCACAAACATTGGTTATTAATAAATTGGCCTGCTCCCTTGTCGGTAAAAATCAGAAGATTAAAATCATGCCGGGCTCACATGCCCATGAGGCCTATGGGCAGCACGAAGTCATGGAGCAGTTCTCCTGTAGCTACGGCCTCAACCGGGTGTTTTATGATGAACTGAATAAAGGAAAAATGAGTATTACAGGGATAGATCCAGATGGAGAAGCCAGAATTGTGGAACTGGTGGATCACCGTTTCTATATTGCTACGCTTTTCCTGCCTCAAATTTCTTCGAGACCGGCGAGTCCCCACCCTCTGATTGTCGCCTATTTGAGGAATGCCCTGGATTTTCAGGCTTCCCGGTGAGAAAGCGGAATAAATCTGTGTATATCCGGAAATCATAAAATCATTCGCGGAGGAACGGGGTGCTGCCACGAGACATTGTCAGGAAAGGGTACGACAGGGTCTCTTTGACCTATCGTGGAGACATTCTCCCGGAGAGCAGCGAGACCTTCCAGCAGTACAGGTCGTGGATTGTTGAGTTCGTGCCCTTGATTCCCCGTCAATCCGGCGTGCTGGATTTAGGCTGCGGTTGCATGGAAGCCTCTCATTATCTGATGGCGGATTTTGGGAGGTCCGGTTTGCGGTTTAAAAGCATAATAATTGTTGCAACTATTAAAAAGACAATAGATGCTATCCAAGCAGGCAGATAAGAGCCGGTATTATCCTTTATCGCCCCGGTAATAGGCGCGCCGATCGCCCCGAAAAGGGTCGTAAAAGGCACGGAAACCCCGCGTATGCTGCCGATGTGCATTGCTCCGAAATAATTAGGCCACAGGGCGTTCTGGGACACCATAAAGCTGGCGGCCGAGATGCCGAAGAGGGAAGTGGCGATAAAGACATCCAGCGTTGTCCTGACATTTATGGTTACTATAAAGGCCAGGATAAAGGCCATCAAAGAAGCCGATACCACATAACGCGGCTGAAACCGGTCCATGGCCCAGCCCGTGGGTACAGAGATCAGAGCGGACGCGACTGCCTCAACGGATACTGCCCAGGCCACGAGTTGCGGAGAAATGCCTGTATCTATATAGAAGGGAATTCGAAATACGATCAATGTGCTCATGCTGAGCATACGCATACCAAACGTAATGTTCAGGGCCCAGAATGAAAAGGATCGAAGGGCCTGGGACCGCGTCGAGGAATATTCTGCGATGATATTGACGCGTTGATCAGCGCCGGCATTATCGCTCTCCTCTTCCGGATTCGTGTCGCCGTCCGGTTTCAGTCCCATTGAATGGGGGTCCTTTCGCACCACGGCCAGGGCGATAATCAGGATAACCAGGCAGCTCCCGCCGCCGATTACCCACCAGGCAAAGCGCCAGTTGACGTAAGTGATGGTGTATTGCAGCAGAGGGGTAAAGATAAAAATACCCGCCGTTGTACCCAAAAATGCGAGGGACATGGCCTTTCCCCTCTTGCGGATGAACCACCTCGAAAGGGGAACGCTCTGGTAGAGGTTGCCTCCCCCACCCTCGAGCCCGATCATGCCGGCTATGAAGACCAGGAAGACAAGCTGCCACCCGCTTTGTACATGGGAAAGGCCCAACATGATCATTACCATCAGGCCTGCTGCAATTGCCATGGGCCCCCGCGCCCCGTACTGCT
>CAYTUL010000217.1:0-6990 GCA_964441135.1 uncultured Desulfobacteraceae bacterium
TCTATGTTGTGGCCTCTGATAATAAAGGTGTGGCGGGGAGTTCAAAAAGTGGAAGTATTTTGGTAAAGGCCCTTCTTGCCAATGTGATCGAAGCACAGGCAAGTTCCGACAAGGGGTTTGCAGGGGAAGAATTCCTGATCACGGCCCATACCGATAATCCCGCGAGCTCGGTCTCCCTTGATCTGGACGGTGTGACCTATGACATGGAAGGTACTGGAAAGGATTGGCAATTCAAGAAAACAATCCATGAACCAGGGAAAAAGACATTCACCGTTACGGCAAAGAATATCGAAGGAACAAAGGGTCGTACAAAAAGCGGTGAAATCATTACCAAGCTTCCAATCCCGGATATCACCACGGTCTCCTTCAGCACGGAAGAGATCTTTGCAGGGGATGACTTTATAATCAGGGCGAAGACAAATGAAACGGCCGCGCAGGTCTCCGTGGAGATAGCTGGAAAGAGATTTCCTATGCAAGGCGCCGGAACCGAATGGAGCCTCCGGGCACGGATAGCCGATGTGGGCACGAGTAAGTATAAGGTGGGGGCAATCAATCGAGAGGGCAAGGGAGGTCTCACAGTTGAAGGGGACATCGTAGTGGCAAAGAAACCGGCGGCCCTCATTAATGTTGCAAAAGCAGAGGTTAATCCCGAAAAGGGATATTCGGGCGGAACCTTTAAATTCAGGGCCACTACAGACAGGCCCGCCCAGCGCGTTATCCTTACCATTGTCGGGAAAGACTATGAAATGAAGGGGTCCGGAACGGAGTGGAAACTTGACCAGAAGATAAAGAAGATAGGCTCCCTGGCATTTTCAGTCGTCGCAGTCAATGAAGATAATTTTGAAGGCGTAGCTAAAACCTCCACTTTTACCGTCCAGAAGATAAAAGAAAGATACGCTTACAACAAAGATGGTACCATAACAGATAAAGTTACAGGCAAAGTCAAAGAAAGATTCAAGGATAATGGTGACGGAACCGTTACCGATATCTCGACGAATCTCATGTGGATGCAGACACCCAAGCAATTTGCCCTTTCCTATGATGAGGCGGAAAAGTACTGCCGGGAACTGGATATCAACGGCCTCACGGGTTGGAGATTGCCTACGGCCTATGAATGGAATAATCTCATCGATAAATCGCAGCAGGCTCCCTCTTTGCCCCCAGGACATCTCTTTAAAAATATTGTTATCAGGATATACTACTGGTCAAAAACGCCGAGTAAAAGAACGACACAGCGTATCTTCGTTGCGGATCTTTATACGGGTAAAATAGGGGCCCAAAATAAAAAGAATGAATTCATTGTCTGGCCTGTCAGATACGCGGAGGCTCCGGAATGATTTTTTTCTTTTGACAGGATGAACAGGATTAACAAGATTTATTAAAGTCAAAAACCATCTCAAACAGAGCACGCAGAGGGCACAGAGAAAAACTTTTATTTTGGCGGGATTTACAGGATTTACAAGATTGAGGAAAACACAGAAAAATTCCTTCGCGATGTGTTTAAGATCGCTTAAGTCCCGCTTCGCAAGGCTCAAATGAGGTTTCATTGGAGATTAAGCGATTGTTACGAAATACGTAATTAGACAGGATAACAAGATCTACTAGATTTTTTATTTTAAAACATATCCTGTTGATCCTGTTAATCCCGTCTAAAATAACCTCTGTGTTCTCCGTGATCTCTGCGAGAGATGATGTTTTATACTGTTTATCTTGTTAATCCTGTCCAAATCATTTCTGTATAGGTGATCGAAAGGCTTCAACCATGGAATTTGTTACCATAGGATCCGCATCCCACACCGGTCTCAGAAAAGAAGAGAACGAGGACTATGTTGCCTACTATACTCCGGAAGGCGGAAGTATGCCGAAGAAAGGAATCCTCTTAGCTTTGGCCGACGGCATGGGTGGGCATCGAGGAGGAGCCGTCGCCTCTAAATGTGCCATCGATATCATCATGAAAGAGTATTACAGGGATACTTCCTCTGATATTCAGGAGTCCTTGAAAAACTCCATTATAAAGGCAAATCAGGAAATAATTTCCAGGGGTGATGCGGACAGGAGCCTTCAAGGGATGGGCACCACAGTTATCACGGCTGTTTTGACAACGGATCGAATGGTTTATACCCATGTGGGAGACAGCAGGGGTTACATCATATATAATAACGATATTTCACAGTTTACCGAAGATCATTCCATCGTTGCAGGGCTTGTAAAGGCCGGATATATCACCGAGGAGGAAGCCCCGTCCTATCCTGGAGGAAATTTAATCACCAAGGCCCTAGGCCTTGATCCTGATCTGAAAGTCGATGATCCTAAAAAAGATAAAAAACTGAAACCCGGTCAATATATCCTTTTGTGCTGTGACGGTCTTTATAAAGAGGTCCCCGATAAGGAGATCCTTCATACCGTTATGGAATGGAAGGAACCTGACATAATATGCAAAAAATTGATAGATAAGGCAATAGAACATGGAGGAGAAGATAATATCACCGTTCTGATAGCGAGGATAGACAAAACGGGCGGTATTTTTTCAAGTGTTTCCGATAAATTGAAAAATATTATTGGGTAATGGCCACCCGGAAATGAGCTATTTCCGGATGGAGCTTCCAGTTTTTTACAAATTCAGTCGCATAGCGGTCAGCACATCGATCTTCAGCTAATCCTATATCTTTAAAGGCTTTTGCTGATAGCTGATAGCTTAATGTTTTTTACAGAGGTAATCCTATATGGCTGAAGAAAAGATAGGAGATTATGAAATAGTAAGCTCATTGGGTAGGGGTGGTTTTGGCAGTGTCTATAAGGCCAGAGCAGCCAGCGGGAATACCGTTGCCCTGAAGGTATTGAACCCCCAGGTCCTCGACAACCAGAAGGTCGTAAAAAAGTTCTTTCATGAAGCCATGATCCTAGCCAAGCTGGATCATCCCAATATCTGCAGGCTCATAGAATTCTTCCCCGACGGGCAAAATTATGCCATCGTGATGGAGTATGTAGAAGGGACGGAACTCAAAGAACTTCTCCAGGAACAACCAAATGGGCTTATACCCTTTGATCAGGCCTTCAGGATAGCAAAACAGAGCCTTGAGGCCTTCCAATATGCACACGAAAACGGAATCCTTCACAGGGATATCAAACCGGCCAATATCATGATCGATAGAAATGGGAACTGCAAGATCATGGACTTCGGAATCGCAAAGGTTGCCGGGGCCGCCACACACGATACCGCCGCGAGCATGCTTTCCATTCATTACACGCCGCCTGAAAGATTTGATCCCAGTAAGACCGTTGACGCACGATCCGACATATACGCCCTGGGTCTCGTATTTTATGAGCTTTTCGCCGGAAAAAGGCCCTTTGACGCCGATGAGACATCCCAGATCATGTTCTGGCATTTAAATGAAATCCCTGATCCTCCGGAAATGTTCGTATCCGGACTTCCCAAGGAGGTAAATGATGCCATTTTAACGGCCCTCGAAAAAGACCCTGATGACAGGTTCCAGGATTTCAGGGAATTTAGTGACGCAATGGGACAGGGCGATCCGAACATCGATTACACGGCCACATTAAGCATTGCAGATGACGCGACGATGATAGGGGACCAGACTATTATTACGGCCCCAACTACACCGAAGGTATCAAAGGCAAAACGTCGAAAAAAGAAGGGCCTTCCGGTCCCATTGATTGCCGGAATTACGGCTGCCGTTATAGTGATATTACTTGCGGGCGGATTTTTTGCCTATAAAAACTTTATGCTTAAAGAACAGGAACAGGCGGGGCAGGTGGAGCAAGCAGGGCAGGCAGGGCAGATTCTTACTACTGAAACCAAGGCCCCTGTACCTGAAGTTAAAGGAGGTCAGCTTAACTCAAAAGGATTTTATGAGATTACCCATGCGAAAGACAATAGTATTATGGTGGCCATACCTGCCGGGGAATTTATTATGGGTTCGGATAAATGGGCAGCCGAACAGCCTCCGCAGCGAATCTACCTTGATGATTACTTTATTGATAAGTATCTTGTTACCAACGGGCAATTTAAAAAATTTATTGAAGAGACCAAATATGTGACGGATGCAGAGAAAGAGGGCTCCGGAATGGTGAGAATCGGAAGGAGGTTGAAACCATTTCCGGATGCTAACTGGAAAATACCGGACGGGGCAACTTCAATCGAGGGAAGAGAAAATTATCCGGTCACCCAGGTATCCTATAATGACGCCCTTGCCTATTGCAAGTGGGCGGGAAAAGATCTTCCTACAGAGGCACAATGGGAAAAGGCCGCCAGGGGGCCAGACGGCAATGAGTATCCCTGGGGGAATTCGGAACCGGATGATACCATGGCTAATTTTGATAAGAATGTTGGCGAGACGACTCCCGTTAATAAATACGATAAGGGACAGAGCCATTATGGGGTCTATGACATGGCCGGTAATGTCAATCAGTGGTGTAAAGACTGGTATGGAGAGGGAGAAAGACAACCCAAAAATCCCGCAGGACCGGAAACAGGAAAAGAGCGTGTCATTAAGGGTGGCTCCTTTGACGAGGGAATAGATACCCTGCGCTCGGCCAACAGGAACCGGTTCGAACCCAATTACAGCAGTTTTCTATTCGGTTTTCGGTGTGTTAAAAAAACGAACGAATAATAGACAGGATGAACAGGATTGACGGGATTTATTAAAATCAAATAACTATCTCTCACAGAGGACACAGAGAAAATATATTTTAGACCTGCCTACGCTGAAGCTTCGGCACGGCAGGCAGGATAAACAAGATCTACGGGATTTTTTATTTTAAAATTTATCCTGTTTATCTGGTTGCTCCCGTCTAAATAAACTCTGCGAGCTCTGCGAGAGAATAGGTTTTATCCTGTTAATCCTGTCTAATTCTGCTATGTGCTATTTATTTAACTCTTTCAGTACATCATCCGTTATATCAACACTGGGATCCAGATAACCTACCGCGTTGGGATCCTTTATAATAATTGTATATTTCTTTTCTTTTGCTACCTTCTTCAGCACACCGTCGGCCTTCTTTAGTATAATGGAGACAAGTTCCCGGTCCTCATTTGCAATATCTTCTTTTGCATCAGTGACAAGCCTTTGATATTCCTTATATAATTTATTAAGCTCCTGGACTTTATCGCGTTTTTTATCGGGATCCATTTTATCCCCTTCATTATTGATTAAATCCTTAAGGTTGTTGACTTCCTTGAGTTTCTCTTTGAGGACCGCCTCTCTCTCGCTTCGCATTTTTTGGATATCATTCTTGGCCGATTTGCCCATCTCGGATTCATTGACTAACCTCTGCAGGTTTATATACCCCACCTTGTCCTGGGCATGAGCAGAAATATGTAACGTTAAAACCAACATAATACCTATTGCAACCGATATTATAAAATTCCTTCGCATCATATTCTCCTTTCAAATGTATAAATGTACCAGCCCTATGTTATACGCTTTTAATTTTTAACAAACTTCGCCTGCGAGGTCTTAAGCTGAAGGCTGACTGCTGAATGTTGATAGCTACTAATATTCTCACATCGGCATAAAAAAGGAAAGCTTTAATGAAATAGGATACCTTTTTCACTAAAGCTTTCCGTTTCTTAAATGTTTCGACAGGATGAACAGGATTTACTGGATTTTTAATTTAAACCTGGGTTAAACTGTTCAGCCTCCACGGTTCCGGGTTGAAACGACCTAACTGGATGTTAACAAAATGAAAATGTATTGATAAGCACAAAAACTATGTTTCACCCAACGAGTGAAAGAGGTTGACCTGATTTACGCCTTAAACAGTGTTGAGAAATTTTAGCATTTCAGTATCCTATAACCTTTGAACCTCGAACCTCTTACTTTGGTGTATAAATATATCCTGTTTATCCTGTTAATCCCGTCCAAAACCTTTTTTTTTGACAGGATGAACAAGATCTACTGGATTTTTTATTTCAAAATTTATCCTGTTTATCCTGTGAATCCTGTCTAAATCATTTACCTCAAAGAAGACAATCTTAAAAGATCTCCCCCTTCCTTTTCCAAATCTCCTAACAGGGTCGGCATATTTTTCACGTTCTGCAGGTCCGGTGATCCATGCAGGTAGGACGGCTCCAGGGATGAGAAATCATCATCTTCCTCATCATCAAATTGCTCTTCCTCGAATCCCTCTGCACCCATATTGATTTCAAGCCAGAAACCCATAGGCTGCGTGATAAAGAAATCTTCCCCACCCGACAAAGCTAACAATTGTTCAATTACCTCCTGCTGAGGAGTAATCGGAGTTACGGATGTGGATGAGATTACCGACAGAGGAATGGGAATCGCTGCGTAAGGATCTATTACCCAGACGCCTATCTGAACCTTCCCCGGTCTGCCTGGGAGGTAGTTTGTCGGGGTTGGATAATACTGGAGCCTTCCACCTCCCCTGGACACAAGCGTCCCCTCTTCATTTACTTGAGGTATAGGATCTTCTACTGCAATCACCGCAGAGTAAATCCCCGGGACTTTCAACTCATTCACCCCCGCTATTTTAACCTGCGGATGCGTACCGGTACTGTTGAGTCTCAATAGCATATTGACAATATCTATCTGGGGAGGAGCCGTTAATCCCACGGTTCCAGCCTCAATAATCATATCCTCACCCCTGATAACATTATCAAGGGGGTTGGCCACCGGGTCCGTTCTCCAGGCATTGTAGTCATTATTTCCGTATATCGGTGTATAGTTCTTCTCCGTATACTCCGTGGGAACGATATTCCCGTTGAGTGAACCCTTCAAAGTTATCCCGATGTTGCCCCCTTCTCCTGCATCGATTGAGACAAAGGTAAGGCTATTTTTAGCGTACTGTTCATTATAAAGGTCTAACTCCCCGGTGAAAGCTGGATTGGCCGTTATCGGAAATTCAGGAACTTCAAGGAATATTCCGCCGTCGCCATTGCTCGCGGCGGCCGTCAGATTTCCGCTGACTCGAATGAGGACCGGTGTATCCGTTCCGATAATATACTTACTG
>CAYTUL010000218.1:0-6934 GCA_964441135.1 uncultured Desulfobacteraceae bacterium
GTTCAAGGCTTCCGGATATCGCCATGAGAGGATTATTCAGATCATGGATAATCATATGGGTCAGGCCTTCCTTGACCTTCTCCAATTCCTGAAGTTTCTTGTTTTTTTCAATGATCTCCCTGTGGCTTTCAACCAGCTCATCATGGTAGGACTTGATTCGGAGCAGTGATTTGACCCGGACAAGCAGTTCGGTCTGATCGACCGGTTTACTCAGAAAATCATCCGCGCCTGCCTCCATTGCCCTGATATGATGTTCTTTTTCCGTCAGGACGGTGACCATTACAACAGGAATCATTTTGGTTTTTTCATCCTGCTTGAGTCTTCTGCATACCTCAAAACCGTCAATTCCGGGCATCATCACATCCAGTAGGATAAGAGCTGGGGAGATGTCGCCTAACATTTTCAAGGCTTCCTTTCCATCGGCGGCGCCATATAAATCGTAATCCTCGGAGGCGAGCATTCCCTTTAGAAGCTTTATATTCTTCTCTTCATCATCCACAATTAAAATACTTGATTTTTCCATGCCGGATCCATCTTTAATGACTTCATAATTCTGATTATATGAGCGTTCATAAATCGCTGTCATGACTCAAAAACTGTGATATTATCTTCAGAAAATTCCTGGTATCAATCGGTTTCGTGATAAAGCCCGTACACCCTGCTTCAAGGGCCTTCTCCTCATCTCCCTGCATGGCATAGGAGGTTATGGCCACGACCGGTATGTCTTTTGTCGCAGAGTCTTCTTTGATGATCCGGGTAGCTCTCAAACCATCCATATCAGGGAGCTGAATGTCGATCAGGACGAGATCCGGTCTGTTTTCACGGGTCAACCGGATACCGGTCTCTGCGTTTACAGCCTCCATTATATGATAGTCGCCGATCTTGAGAAGGGCCCTGACCAGCTTCATATTTAAGCGATTATCTTCTATCACCAGGACACTTTTCTCTTCCATTATAAAACCCCGCTTGCGCGGCTACACAGGCTGACCTAAACCGGAATAATAAAACTAAAGGTACTTCCTTTACCCGCTCCCTTACTTTCCACCCAAATCCTGCCGCCGTGAAGTTCCACCAGGCTCTTGCTGAGAGACAGACCCAATCCGGTCCCCTGGTATCCGCGACTCGATGAACCGTCGACCTGTTCAAAAGGTCTGAAAATAAGTTCCTGATCTTCAGGGTTTATCCCGACTCCGGTATCGGAAACGGAGACCTTTACGCCCTTTTTATAGTTCCCCTCCTTCGCTTCCTTGCCGGCTATCCTGTTTTCAATAATCCGCAAAGATACGGGGTCCCCCTGCCTCTGGCCGGGTCGTACAATATAGTCGGCCATACTCGCTTTTACATGGATTTCACCGCCGTTCGGCATAAATTTCGCGGCATTGGAAAGGAGGTTGTAAAGTACCTGCCTGATTTTGCGCTCGTCCGCGGTGATCACCTCCGGGATACCGTCAGTCTCCACCGAGAGCCGTATCCCATGTTTCATTGCCTTCTCCTTGATCATTCTCAGACTGCTCTCCAAGATCATGTTTATATTGACATTTGAAAGATCCAGTTCCAGCTTGCCCGCTTCCACTTTTGACAGATCCAGGATGTCATTGATGAGTGAAAGGAGATGTCTGCTGCTTGAGAGCACGTCGTTGAGATATTCCGTCTGGGTATCATTTAAACTCCCGAATTTCTTGTCCACAATCAGTTCGGTAAAACCCATGATATGGTTCAAGGGAGTTCTCAGTTCATGGCTCATGTTGGCAAGGAACTCGGCCTTGGCCTTGTTCGCAAGTTCCGCTTCATTCTTGGCCTGCGCGATGGCGGTTGCCTTCTCCTCCAATTCGCGGTTTAGCGCAATGACGCCGCGATTGGTTTCCCCAAGTTCCTTATTCATTGCTTCAATCTCTCTGTTTCTATCCTGCAGCTCATGGAGAAGATGGTTCAGTTCTTCATTCTGGGCGATAATGGTATCCACCATGCTGTCATCGCCACGTTTGATGGTTTGCAGAAAGGCGGTTTGAATCTGTTTAATACGTTTGGTTTTTATGGCAGGGGTATGGACCGGGAGCCACTTGGCGGCACTGATGATCGTGCCGCTTTCCGGCTTTGATTGAATCTCAAAATCATCCATGAGTTTTTGAGACCCCGCTATTCCGATCCCCAATCCCTTTCCGGACTGAAACGGATAGGAAGTAATCAAATCAACATCCTCTATTCCGGGACCCTGATCTTCAAACAACATCGCCATTCCGCTGACATTATTTTTTTTTTGCGCGATAAAAAATTTTACATTCCCACCCCGGGTGTATTCTATGATGTTTCGCGTCAGTTCCGAGACCGTGGTTCCAATACGGATACAGGTCGTTTTATCGAATTCAATCTCCTTGGCAAGTAAAGTGCCCAGATTTCTTGCACGCACCACATCCGTTTCAAAGCGAACGGGTATTTCGCCGATCTCATGAATCGTTGCGCAGTACAAGAATGGTTGCATCGTCGTTTATCCTTGCATGGTGATTCAGGATGTCTTCCGCGATTTGCTGGGGCCGGTCCTGCCAGTTAATGGCCCTGTTCTGCCAGCTTGATGCGATACCATCGGAGTAGAGGAGCAGGGTATCCGTGGCCTGATATTCATATTCGAAGATGCGGGGCGTCCTCATGTTATGACCCACAATACCTCCCAGGGAAGTGAGACTCCTTGCCTGGTGTTCGTTAACGACCTGTCCCTCGATATTGCCGATTGCCGTATAAACCAGTGTATTCATCCCGGTTTTCAGGAGCGCCATTCCGACCGTGGCGCCCCGTGTCCCACGAATAGAGGCATGAATATAGTTCATTAAGATATCGAGCGGCAGATTTGGCTTTGACAGAATACACTCTTTGGCTAATTGGGATGCCAGGTGCGCCTCTTTTCCGTGTCCAAGGCCGTCAATAACGGCTGCCAGGCTTATTCCCTCTGAAAGATGCTGAACAAGATAACAGTCGCCGTTAAAGGTCTCTCCCGGTTTGGACCGGGAGGCAGCTCCGATGATCAGGCTCTTGTTGACACTGAGCCAGTTCTTTTCCTTCATCCATTTTCGCAAATAAATAGACGTTCCTATGGATGTATGCGGCGGCAATAATGATTCGATGGAATCGGGAAGTTTTTGCGGATTGATTTCAAATTCGTCAGATAATCGTTTAATGGAACCGATGCCGATTCCAAGGGAGTTCATGCTTGAATACCCGTCCCGGGCCGCGAGCCATGCCTCTGAAATGCCCTTCCCGTAATCAAAACACCAGATCTCCAGCCCTTTATGACCCGGTTCATCCTTTACCTCGTAAAATAGGAGGTGGCCCTTGCCCCCGCCATGATTTAGAACATTCGTGACCAGCTCCGTCACGGCTATGGCGAGCTCTTCGATTTCAATCTTTGCAAACCCCTCCTTTTCCGCGAATCGACTGACTTTACGACGGCACGCACCCACGGATGAAACGCCTTCAATAGTCAATTTTTCAATCTGATTACGGCTTAGATCCATTTTGTGACCTGTATCATCGTCCCTTCATTGACTCTTGATTCAATATGAAAAGCATCAACCAATCGTTTGGCGCCGGGCAGACCGAGTCCCATGCCGTTACTCGATGTAAAACCATCGGCCATCGCTTGTTCAATATCCGCGATCCCCGGGCCGTGATCGACGCAAGTGATTACCAATGCCTGCCTGCCCTGATGTTCGCCTCTGTCAATAAATACCTCTCCGCCGCCGGCAAATTGATACATATTTCGAAAGAGTTCACTGACCGCCGTTGTCAGCCGGGTCTGGTCGACAATGCCGATGCCGGCTTCTTTGGATATATGGCGGATGAGCTGCCGCGCCCTAACGATATCCAGCTCTGATTGAATCCTATGAGAATCCAGTCTCGTATTATTTTTTTCAACGGGAAATTCTTTCATAAAGGCATCCTTCTCTGCTCCAGATTCTTCTCCAACATTTCGATGCCTTTCTCCATATTTAGGGCCGTTTCCACATTGGGCATTTCAAGGCCCAATTCCACAAGTGTGATGGCAACGGCCGGTTGCATACCCACGATAACAACGGAGGCATCCATGATCGCCGCCATGGACGCCATTCCTGAGAGCATACGCCCGATAAAGGAATCCACCATCTCCAATACTGAAATATCGATCAGCACGCCCTTGGCGCCGGTTTTTGAAAGCTCTTCAAGGATTTGTGCCTGAAGTTCTATTGCCAGCCTGTCATGCATGTCGACCTGGATGGAAACGATCAGGTAATTACCAATTTTTATAATGGGGATACGCCGCTCAGTGAATACATCATTCATTTCGATTCTCCATTGGACGATTGTTCTTCAGGAGCGATCTCTACGACACGTTGATTGTTTCGTTGGAAGGCGTATTGCATGGATTCCTGAAGTGTGGCCTTGGTCTGGATCGAGGAAAGATCGATTCCCAGGTGGACGATGGTCTGGGCAATGGCAGGGCTAATGCCCGAGACGATGCATTCGGCCCCTAAAAGACGTGCTGCCGTTACGGTTTTTATGAGGTGATTTGCCACTTGCGTATCAATTGTCGCCACCCCGGTGATGTCCAGAATAGCTATTGTACAGCCTGTATCGACGATCTTCTGAAGGAGATTCTCCATCATTATCTGTGTCCTCCGGCTGTCAAGCGTTCCGATGACCGGAAGCACAACCACATTGTCCCAGACCTTTGTCACGGGACTGGACAGTTCCAGCAGGTCTTCCTGCTGCCTTAAGATCGTCTTCTGCTGTTCCTGGATGGTAGCGAGCCTTTCCTCGAGTTCTTTTTGGGATTTCTCCCTTTGCTGCAACTCGTCCGTCAGATCGTCTATCAACAGATCCACGGCCTCCTCTACACCGGAAAAGTCATCCTCGACCTCTGAATTGATGCGGGCGTCCATATCGCCTGCCGCTACCGAAGAGAGAATTTCTTCTACCCTGTTAACGCGTCCCTTCAAATCCATAATTTGCAATCCTTCTTCCATTATGCCCCTCTCTGATTTTTCATCCACTTTATCGCTTCGCCTTCTGTTTGAAAAAAATCGGTGAATGCATTTAAAGATCCAAGCTTCATCATGACCTTCGCAATCATGCGGGGGGCGGCGGCAGCCCCGACATAAGCCACATCGGTAATCTCCGCCTCCTTCAGGATATTGTTCTGGGTCTTCCTGGTTTCCCGGCTTTCCATTTTGCCCGCCTCCGCAAGATTGACAATGAGTTGTCGATAGGGCTTTCCTTCCAGAAGGCTGTGAAAGGACTTTGCCAGCTCCAAGGCCTCCTGGGTTGAATAGGGCCCGATTACCGCGAGTCTGAGAAGCTCATTTTCTTCATCATACCATGTCTTATGTTCCATAAATCCTCCTTCTTTGCCTTGGATTATCCGGATCAGATCTCTTCTAAAGGATTCATTTCATCCTTTTATTGAAAAAAGGGAAATCTCCTGTCATATGACATCATTTATTTGCACATTTTATGCCAAATTCTTTTCACGAATGGAAAATGTTCGAGTGGTCCATGGCTTTGAAGAATTGATGGAGAGATTTATTCTCCGGTTCTTTGGATGGGGTCGAAGATACCCCCCGGGCCTTTATTCGATCATAGAAATTCAAAGCCATTTTCACAGGAGTCAGACTTCTTGCAAAGCTGTTTTTTTTAATGGAGGTTCAATGCAAATAGAGCTCATCGAGGGCATTGAAAAGCTCTTCCCTCTCCTGCTCGAACTCTTCCATCAATGTCGATGCCTTGTCTTTTTCACCCTTCTCCGCCAGTCCCACAATCTGCCGCGCATACTGGTGGATCTTTTCGTGATGCTCTCCTGCCTTAGAGAAATAAGGGCTGGAACTGAGCTCCTGTCCCTCGGCACTGAAATACCACTTCCCGAAGTCACATTCCTTATGGGAGGTCACTTCCTCGGTCCGCATCGTCTCTTTACCCATTAAATGGGCTTCCAGGCGTGTCCGCCATTCGAGATGGGCCGCCTTGACTTTACCGATGTCGAATTTTATTACCACTGTCTTGAACATGTTGACGGCCTCTGTAAGTCTTCCGGAGAGTTTATTCAAATCCTGAACGCTCCTTTTGATTTGAGTGAAGGCGATGTTCATTTCCTCTGAAGACTGACTGACCCCCGCGATATCCTTCGAGATATCGCCCGCGACCGTTGAACTCTGGGCCATGCTCTGATTGACATCCTGAATGCCCTTAGATGCCTGTACCAGGTTGGAGGCAATCTCCTCTGTAGTGACAGATTGCTCCTCAATGGCAGATGCGATGGTTGTCACGAGCTCATTCACATCATTGATGACATCGGAGATCTGTCTGATCTCGTTCACCGTATCGCCCGTCGAGGACTGGATCCCCTCTATCTTTGCTTTTATCTCCTGGGTGGCCTCGGCCGTCTGGCGGGCAAGCTCTTTGATTTCATTGGCCACGACGGCAAAGCCCTTTCCGGCTTCACCCGCACGGGCGGCCTCGATCGTTGCATTAAGGGCCAGGAGGTTTGTCTGCTCAGAAATCTCCGTGATAACCTCAGTCACCTGGCTGATTTCATTTGCGTCCATACCCAGCCTGTCCACTCTCTCTGAAGCGGCCTGGGCGTTTGATACGGCCTTATTCGCGATGTCACGGGCCTTCTCCGCATTGCCCGCGATCTCCCTGATCGTGGCTGTCATTTCCTCCGTTGATGTTGCAACCATGTCCATGTTGGTGGTAACCTGCTCGCTCGCGGCAGCAACGCTCGTCATATTGGCGCTCATTTCCTCTGATGCGGAGACGACACTGCGGGATTTTGCCGTTGTATCTTCGGCGTTCTTGGCCATCTGCTGGGCGATATCAAAAAGGCTGTCAGAGGCATTGCGCAAACGCCCTGCATTGTTAATAATGTTTTTTATCATCCTGTGCTGTCCGTCGATGAATGTGTTTAGGG
>CAYTUL010000219.1:0-3445 GCA_964441135.1 uncultured Desulfobacteraceae bacterium
GGTTTGAGGCGAAGCTTCGCTAGTTAAGAGGTTCACGGTTCCAGGTTCAAGGTTAAGACATGTCCCAATGTACTGTGGCATTATGCCTTTATAACCCTTGAACCTTGAACGGGGAACCTGGAACCGCTCAGGTCAGGTAAAATATAGAAAAAACTCCTTTGCGGGTCAATAAAGGCGACAGTAAAATACCGGGAACTTTAATAATCTTGACCTGTAATATTTTTAGATGATAAATTAGAAGCCTCGAACCAATTGGAATGATGGAAAATTGGGATAGTGGAATGATGGGTTTTGGAGAATTGAGGAAATGGTTTATTGAGAAAATCAAGTGGACAAAAGATAAAAGAAATGAAATTTCATATTTAGACCATTTGACAGAAGAAGATTTTACACTATTCCACTATTCCATTATTCCATGGTTGAGGCTGGATGATCAAGCCTCAATAAATATCAATAACCTCAACATAGTGTAGAGATACCGAGACGCTAAAACATGAGGAGGTATTCCATGGATAAAGATCTGGTTAGGATTTGCATTCAGGCGGAAATCGATCGGGGTGAGTTGTATTTCAAGGAAGAAGACGAAAGGCTTATTAAATCTTTGAGGGAAAAAACGGCCAGGGAGGCGGGTAAAAAATACCGGGAGGAGCATAAAAATCATTGTTTTCGCTGCGGGACGAGAAGCCTGGTTGAAGTAGATCGAGGAGATATTAAAATCGACATATGTGCGAACGAAGATTGCGGCGCGGTTCATCTGGATCCGGGGGAGCTTGAGGAGATACTGAAAAATGAAAGGGCGATTTCCACGATAAGGCAGTCTTTTCTCCATATTTTCAGGAAATAGCCGCTTTAAGACATGCATGGCCTGATCGGCAGGGTCCCTTTCCCTGCCTTTTTTATAGATATCGAGATGTTCTTTTGGGAAAAGTCGTGAAAGTAGTTATAAGGAGGAGTAGATTATGGATATTGTTGATGCGATTAAGCAGAGAAAGAGCATACGGGCCTTTAAGCCCGATCCTGTTCCAAAGGATGTGCTGGGAAACATTCTTGAACAAGCCCTGAGAGCTCCGTCCTGGGCCAACACACAGCCCTGGGAGTTCGCCATCGTCATGGGGAGGCCCCTGAAAGAAATCCAGCAGGGTTTTCTGGAAAGGGGTGTACAGGAGCCCGCTTCTGAAGTGGCCCGCCCTTACGAGTTCCCGGAACCCTATCTTGCCCGAATCCAGGCCCTGGCTCCCAAGGGTGTAACCCCTTCCGAAGAGGACATGAAAAATCGGCAGCTAATGAATTTCGGCCACTATGGAGCTCCCGTGGTCATATACCTCCTGGTCGGCCGGCCTTTCTTCTATCAGGAGAAAGGCATTAATGCATGGTCCCTCTATGACTGTGGGTCCGCGGTACAGAATATCATGCTGCTCGCGATGGATAGGGGATTGGGAACAATCGCCCAGGCCCAGGCGGTTATATACCCGGATATTATCCGAAAGGTAGTGGATATACCCGAATCCAAACTCATTGCGCTGGGAATAGCGATCGGCTATCCCGACTGGGATAATCCCGTTACCCAGTCAAGGACCGAGAGAGAGCCCCTGGATAAGGTTGCAAAATGGTACGGATTTGAGTAAAGAAGACGGGGGGCTGAAAGCCAGGCCTCGATAAATACCCCTAAATTCGTTAAGTTTTGGAAATTCCGAGACATTTAGACGGGAGCAAGTTATGATGATAAGACAGATTGGATTTGATTTTGAAACGAATCGCTGTGTCCAGTGTCACGCCTGTGAGATCGCCTGCAAGAGCTTGCATGATATCGAATTCGGCGTAAAGTGGCGAAGGGTTGTGGATATCTGGGATGGGGATTATCCGAATGTGGTAAACAGAACCCTTTCAATTTCCTGTCTCCACTGCGGAGATCCCGCGTGCGAAGTTGTTTGCCCCACGGGAGCCATTAAAAAACGAGCAGGGGACGGGATCGTGTTGGTGGATCGGGATAAATGCATCGGATGCCATTCCTGCTTCCTGGCCTGTCCCTTTGGTGTCCCTCAGTTTGGAATGGACGGTAAGATGCAGAAGTGCGATTTTTGCGTTGATCGCCTCATGGAGGGTAAAGAGCCTGCCTGCGTGGAGACATGCCCTGCCGAGGCGCTTCATTTTGGGACCATGGATCTATTGGCAAAGAGGAAAACAGAGAAAGCCTCCTATAAAATCCTGACCCCTTTTCTGGCTTCGGAACGCTGACCCCTGAATAAACCATCCATAAGACATTGATCCAGGGATGGATAGGAATCGATAACAGGAAACCTTTTTAAATGAATGATAAGAACAATAAATTTGTTGGATTTTCCTGCGCCTACACCCCTTTGCCGCTCATTAGTGCAGCGGGTTTCGTTCCCTACAGGATATTTCCCATGGGCGATCAACCGGATCAGGCGGGTGCGGTTATGCATGAAAACATGTGCCCCCATGTAAAACGGATCCTCGATCGCGCAATGGGAAAGGATCTGCCCGTACTTTCCGGAATGGTGTTCATGGACAGTTGCGAATCCATGAGACGATTATATGATGCCTGGCGATCCATTAATCCGTACGATCGCAGGATACTGGTGGACCTGCCGCTTCATGCGAACGAAACAAGTGCTGACTATCTTTCAAAGCAGGTAAAGATCCTGACCGACACTCTATCGGAATGGTCGGGCAAACCGGTCACCCACGAGGCGATTCACAACAGCGTCGGGCAATATTCCCAACTGTCGAAAAGGCTGGCCCGGCTCGAACAAAGGGCCGCAGCCGGTATGCTGTCCCGAAGCGTACTGCAAAGAATGTTGAATAGATCCGTTACGCAACCCCTTACCCAAACCCTTTCCGAATTAGGAGAGCTCGAAAACCAGCCGCCGTCTTCGAAGGCAGGGGGTCTCGTTCCGGTACTGCTTTTCGGTAATGTCCTGCCTGATCCCAAGGCCTTAAGCCTTTTTGAAGAATCCGGCTGCCGCATTGTACACATGGATACCTGCACGGGCGCGAGGCAACACGTGCCCTATGATGAATTCGAAAATAAAGACCCCTATATTCAAATGGCCCGGTCGATGCTTAACCGGCCGCTATGCGCCCGCTCCCTGGTGCCGGAGGAGCCGGGGGTTCTGGCAAAGCGGGTTCTGGAATCCGCCAGGCTCTCCGGTGCCAGAGGCGTCGTGGCCCACGTGATGAAATTTTGCGATCCCTACTTAGCAAGGATCCCATTGGTTATGAAGGCCTTGAAAAAGGAAAGGATACCGTTGCTGATCCTGGAGGGCGATTGCACCTTGCGATCTTTTGGGCAGTACAGGACACGAATCGAGGCCTTTACGGAAATACTTGTACGGTAGCGAGCTGAAGGGATTTATCCATCCTATGCCCGTTCGGATACCATTTCATGTGGATGAACCGGTATCTTTAAAGTGTCTGTTGTTTG
>CAYTUL010000219.1:3545-6914 GCA_964441135.1 uncultured Desulfobacteraceae bacterium
GTTCGGATACCATTTCATGTGGATGAACCGGTATCTTTAAAGTGTCTGTTGTTTGTCGTCTGTTGTCGGAATGATAAAGAATAACGGATTCCGGCCATTGCGTAACGTCGTAAATCATAGTGAATCGAAACATGGTCCTGTAAATCACGCCAAGGACCACCAACAACGAACAACCAGCAACACCCGAATCCATATATTCAGAGGATGAATAGAGATGATACAACAATACTTTAAAGGTCTTGCCGATTCCATAACGGCCGCTTCAATCCGGAAAGACGGGGCCCAATCCGCCCGGAGAAAGTATGCCCTGGAAGTCGCTAAACTGGGGCAGCGCCTGTATTCCACAGACAGCCCGGTCGCATGGTGCGGGGTGGCCACGCCGTACGACCTTCTCCAGGCCATGGGAGTCAACTCCTGTTTCGTGGAGTTTGTGGGCGCCGTGTTAGCGTCCACGGGCATGGTTGAATCGATGCTGGAAGAGGCAGAACAGGAGGGGTATTCAACGGATATTTGCAGCTACCATCGCGCCGTAAACGGGGCGGCTTTTCAGTCACTCATGCCCGAGCCCGCTTTTCTCATCGCTTCGAGCTGTCCCTGCAGCAGCGGCTTGTCGACAGTGGAGCATCTCGCCGAATATTTTAAAAAGGATCTTTATGTCATTCACGTTCCGCAAAATCACGATGCCGATGCCGTTTCCTACCTGGCCGATCAATTCAGAGAAATGGTGGAGTTCGTTTCAGACCATACGGGCAAACCGATGGATACCGACAATCTCAGGCAGGTGATGGAAAAGACGAACCGGACAAGGGAGATACTGATTCAGGTCTACGAGATGGCCGGGTCCGTGCCGACTCCCGCCCGCAGAAAGGATATGATCAATTTCGGCTTTGTCATCATGCTTTTAATGGGGTCGGAAAACGGGATCGAACTGGCCGAAACCTACCGGGATGAGTTCGCACGAAAAATAAAGGACGGGATACCCGGTCTTCCTGACGAGCAGGTAAGACTGATGTGGTATCAGAATCGAATTCAGTTTAAAAATCCTCTGGAAAAGATGTTAGAGGATGAATTCAACGCCGCGGTCGTTGTGGATGAGCTGAATGACATAAACTGGAGTCCCATAGATCCGGACAGTCCCTACGAAGGCCTGGCGGAAAGGGCTTTGAGCAATCCGCTGGTCGGACCGGTTGAAGGGCGTATAGTGCACCTCATAGAAATGGCTGAAAGGAATAGAATCGATGGGATGATCAATCCCTGTCACTGGGGATGCAGGCAGGGTTCGGGCGCGAGGGGGTTAATCGAGGAAGGCATGAAGAAAGCCGGTATTCCCGTTCTGAATCTTGAAGTGGATTGTGTCGACCCGAGAAATTTTTCAGAGGGACAGGCCCGAACAAGGGTTCAAGCCTTTATTGAGATGATCCTGAATCGTAAAGCCCGGGTGAACCGAAGAGGTGAATGATGGTTTACCTCGGAATAGATATCGGCAGCCTGTCATGCGATGCGGTGGTGATTGACGATAATGGTGAGATATTAGCTTCCTCCGTGGTACCAACGGGAGCCCGAAACCTTGAAGCAATCGAGAGGGCCCGAGAGTCGGCGTTTCGGGAAGCGAACGTCGGCCCGGACAAAGTAAAGGCCGTTGTGGCAACGGGATACGGCCGGGACAGGGTCGAAGGCCGCATGGCTTCGGTCACGGAAATTACCTGTCACGGCAGGGGTATTCAGGTTCTCCTGCCGGCGACGGATCTGCTTGTGGACATCGGCGGACAGGACAGCAAGGTAATCAAATTTGACAGGGATGGAATCGTCGAGCAGTTCGCCATGAACGATAAATGCGCCGCAGGAACCGGCAGGTTCCTTGAGGCCATGGCCCGGGCATTGGAAATGGATATTGATCAACTCGGGATCATCGGAGAAAGGGCCATGGGCGATCTGACCCTGAGCAGTATGTGTACTGTTTTCACCGAAAGCGAGGTGGTGTCCTTGATCGCCGAGGGAACGGAAATCCCTGAGATCGTCAACGGTCTTCACCGCGCGATAGCCAACCGCACACAGGCCCTTGTAAGGAGGGTGGTCTCAAGCCTTGACGGTCTAAAGGTTTCCATGTCCGGGGGGGTGGCCCATAACAGGGGCGTGGTCAAGGCCCTTGGTTCGGTTTTGGGCTGCGAGGTCCATGTACCTCCAAAACCGGATATTGTAGGCGCTTACGGTGCCGCACTTATCGCGAGAGAACGGTCAGGATGAATCAATATGCTATGTTCCCGCCCAAACCACGACACAGGCCCCTTTTGTGTCCGGGATAAAGTTGCGGGGGCACGGAGGATGCCGGGGTAAGGTTCAGGAAGGCAATAAAGACTTGAATAAATTCGAAAATTTTTATAAAGTTATAGATCATTCACTTCAGGGTGTGATCGTTTACTTGTATCGATGAGAAGGAAGAGAGATAATGAAGGAAAAAGACGACATTCACTACGAAGGTGCAGACAGGAGATCCGAGCCCAGAACGATCGTTGAGCAGTACTCAAGTGTGGAATTTTCCATCAAGAATCTAAATTATATCTATCAGTTCAAGATATGGGACACATCCTCATCAGGAATGAGTATTTTAGTTAAAGAGGATTCTGAGGTACTAAAACACTTAGGGGTTGGTGATACCCTGGATATGCAATACTATCCCGATAAATTATCCGTGGAGCCGATAAAGTTAAAAACCGAGATCAGGCATATCACCAAAGAGGTGCCTGATCGAATCAAGGGAAACTATCTGGTAGGCCTATTCATTCTTGAAAGACAACAGGATGACCCATAATGTCCGGAGTAAGGATCCGGGTTCATCCCTTCATCACCCGCCTGAAGAAACCATGCCCTGAACCGAGACAGCCAATGAGCCGGACTTTGTAGTCTGCGCCACGCGGTCTTTCCGGCAATAATCTGGTGATCATCGGCCAGGATGCACCCATAAACCTCCTGATTGAACAGATCGACGATCACTTCCACATCCCCTTTGACGGCAGGGAATTTTCGTGTAAGCCGTGCGGCATACTCCAGCGGGGTTTCGCTCGGGAAATGCGTCGTGCCGCTCCGGCTCCCCCACTTCAGGAGAGCGGCGTATAACTGGATTGGACCCTTCCGGCCGCGATCCATGAGCTCACCCGCACGGCTGTAGATTTGAAAAAGGGCCGTCAATAGGGCGGCCAGCAGTGAAAAAAGGTCCCATTCATCACGCCGGCGGTCGGATGTCCTCGAAAAAAGCCGGTCCATTCTTGATATGAGCCATTTTACCAGGAGCCACAAGAGTAGAAGGACAAAGATGAGGGTAACCAGAAGGGCGAGGCCTAATAGGAGGTAGGACAGTATCTCGCCCACGAC
>CAYTUL010000220.1:0-6900 GCA_964441135.1 uncultured Desulfobacteraceae bacterium
TTGTTTGAACTATAAATCATCGCAACTAACTGAAAAAGTAGCCATTTTAGTCTTGACTACGGACAATGGACAACAAACAACGGACACTACCGGGTCATTCGTTTCAAGAATAATTCGATTCTTGCTTTATAAGCATATTTTATAACCATTTCAAGGTTTCATGAGCCGTAACACTTTAGCCTTTTGAAATATGGCTAATACAGAAGGGTGCTCGGGGATAGTTAAGGCAGGCACATGGCACAAGGCGCAGGGCGCAGGGGAAAGAGTACAACTCAATGCTTCTTTGAGATTTGCCTTGAGCCTTACGCCCTGCGCCTTGAGCCTCTTTTTTATTGGCTTTCGCCCCGGGAAAGAGATTGCTGAGCATCCAAGCTATTGAAAAGAACTAAATATTTACCATGAGCCGAATTCAATAGGCTATACACCTGAATCCGAGCATGTTTGAAGTCGTTTCGGGTTCAGAATAAAAACGGCTGTAAAGGCGCAGACTACTTCCCGAGATCCAGCTTCCCCCCTTAAGAATGTAACTCTTCTTTCCCGTAACGATCGGCTCTTCCGTTCTGTCCAGGGTCCATTCCATCACATTTCCCATGGTATCCACCACGCCGTAACTATTTGCATTATCAGTGTATTTATCCACGGGAGTTGTATCACCGATAGACGTCTCTTCAATATTGCATGATTCTTTTACAGACCTTGAACCCCAGGGAAACTCATGACCGTCCGCGGTCCTCGAAGCGGCCTCCCATTCACCTTCGGTAGGCAGTCTTTTCCCCGTCCATGCCGCAAATGCCGCCGCGTCCTTTAGACTTACCTGAACGACCGGATGATTTCTTTTATTATGTAATGTGCTCCCCGGCCCAAAGGGCTGATACCAATTCGCTCCTTCAACGATTTTACTGGTAAGTGCTGAGTTCCAGTTAAAAGTTATTAGCCCTGTTTTGCTATCTTTGCTTTTCTGATAGCGACCGTAATAAACCGTTCCATAGCCGACCTCTTCGGCGGTCGTCACGTAGCCGGTTTTTTCAATAAACACCTCAAAAAGAGCATTGGTTACAGGGAATTTACCAAAGTAAAAGGATTTCAGCTTGACTTTTTTCAGACCATTTTCTTTTGACTTGGAATATTTACTCCCAATAATGTATTTCCCTTTCGGTATAAGAATATATTGGTTATAGTACCTGTCCATCACAGAAAGGGCGTAATGGAATTCATCGGCCAAAAGTCTCGCCTTATTCCTTCCATCCTTCCCTTTGTAACCTGCGTCTCCATATTCCTTCATGAGGTCTTCGAGAGTGAAATCATTAAATTGAGGTATCTCAAAGATACCTGACTTATCATCTTGTTCTTTATCTTTTTCATTTTCCTCGATACCTTCCGTTCTATCCTTTTCCTCTGAAAAATCAATTCTTAGAAAGTCCTCATCGGGCTCAATCTCTTCCAACAGATCTTCCTCGGGCTCCTCTTCTATCTCGACCTCCTCGAGGTCCCTATCATCCTCCACCTCTTCGATATCCTCTTCAGGCTCAACCTCTTCCAACAGCTCTTCTTCGGGCTCCTCCTCTGTCTCGACCTCCTCGAGGTCCCCCTCATCCTCCACCTCTTCGATATCCTCATCAGGCTCAACCTCTTCCAACAGCTCTTCTTCGGGCTCCTCCTCTATCTCAATCTCCTCGAGGTCCCCCTCATCATCCACCTCTTCGATATCCTCTTCAGGCTCAACCTCTTCCAACAGCTCTTCCTCTGGCTCCTCCTCTGTCTCGACCTCCTCGAGGTCCCCCTCATCATCCACCTCTTCGATTTCCTCTTCAGGCTCAACCTCTTCCAACAGCTCTTCTTCTGGCTCCTCCTCTATCTCGATCTCCTCGAGGTCCCCTTCAACCTCCACTTCTTCGATATCCTCATCGGTTTCAACCTCTTCTAACAGTTCTTCTTCTGGCTCCTCCTCTATCTCGATCTCCTCGAAATCAGGGTCTTGTTCAGTATCCCGGTAAGCTTCTAATTCTTGGTCCTCAATTCCTGATCCAATACCTTCTCCTTCAAGAGAGGGCCCAGCCATATTATTATCCGTTTTAATCCTATCCTTCCCTGATACGCCAATCTTCTCTGATATGCTGCGCACGATCTCTTTTAATTGATCAAATTTTTGCAGTTTATCGGAATCATCCCATTCAGTGTCTGATTGATCCTTTGATAGGATATCATTTACTATTTTTAAGATATCCGTCAGCTTTCCAATAGGAACAGGACTCTCTCCGGTACCATTATAGGCAAATGTTTCGAGGATTTCACGCTTCGCTTCATCCGACATATCAAAGACATTGGCTGCCCCGATGATAATCCCTTCCGAATTCATCCCATTCTCATAAATCCTCTTTAAATCCGCATTTATCGATGATTTGATGCTGTTAAAATTCTTCCTCCTGTTTTTAACAATGGATGAGTTATCCCCGGTTTCCCAGAGATCTTTAACCAGTTCATCCGTCTCAATATTTCTGAGGGATTCGATGGAATTTTCATCTCTATATGCCTCCCTGATAGCCCGAATAAGCCTATACTTCAGGGATTTTTCATTAACATAATGAAGATTGGATAGTGCCTCGTCTATCCCAGCCATGGTTACTATTGGACGCATGAAAACCTCTGTCACATATTCCAGTCATTATCTACGTGAAAAAGCCATATTACCCCGTGCACAGCACGGGACATGCCCTATGCTGTGGCCGGGGTTGAATTTCCATAATGGGGTTTGGGGCGTGAGCCCCCAGGCCTATGGGCTTACAAGCCTATGGGCCTTCAAGCCTATGTGGCTTTTTCATTGGAAGAAGCCCCGACCTGTGGTCGGGGTTCTTCCAATGATTATTTCCTTAAGCATGATTCATGCCGGATTAAATAGGACTTTTTATCCTCTTTTCAGTATAAAAATGAGCCGTATTTTCTAAAAAGGCTACAATAATGTCAATATTTTGACGATGTTATCATGATCATTCCCTAACACCCTGAAATGGCGAAGACCTCCGCCCCTGCCGGCTCATCGCGGGCCGCCGTTCACGTCGAATAGACATCGTGACCCATTCTTAGGAGATCCTCTAATCATTCTGTGTACTCATTGCCCGGAAGAATCAAAATTACCTGTATACTAAATAAGTTGTAGAAATTATGAGATGTTTAATATGTGATGGCATGAGATTTGCAAAATTTAAGACAACTTAGCAAATATGATAATGATCACTGAATCGGGCGGTATGTTCGACGTTGACCCGGTCCAATGTACTTCACATAGCATGCGGCATGGGACAAATCATTTGTATAGGGAATCCGAAGGGTGGGGTAGGGAAAACTACGACGGCCCTTAGTCTGTCTTCTGCCTTTGCGATCGCTGAAAAAAAAACGCTGCTCGTGGACTTGGACCCGCAGGGACACGCCACCACCGGCATGGGAATCGATAAAAAGGCGATTCAATACGGTCTTCATCAGGGATTGTTAGGAGAGTCTACCGCGAAAGACCTAATCATGGACAGCGACATTGATACATTAAAAATAATCCCGGCTCTTATGGATCTCTTTCATACAGAAGCCGAAATAAGCTCAAAACCGGGTAAAGAATGTTTATTGAGAGACATGCTTAAAGACCAGAGGGAACGTTTTGACTTTATAGTAATTGATAGTCCACCTTCCTTGAACCTTCTCACGATAAATGCCCTGACCGCTTCCGATTCGTTACTGATCCCGCTACAATGCGAATTTTACGCAATCGAAAGCCTGGGTCAACTATTGAGGGTCTACGGTATGGTTAAAAAGAATTTTAACCCTCATATAAAAATTGAAGGGATACTCTTAACCATGTCCACAGAAGGTGAAAAGGTTTCAATACGGATCGCTGAAAATGTAAAAAGTCGTTTTCACAATATGCTTTTTAAAACAGTCATCCCGAGAGACAGCCGTATTAGTGAGTCCACCTGTTATGGAAAACCGCTTCTGCTTCAGGATATAAACTCTACCGGAGCCCAATGCTATCTAAATCTTGCGAAGGAGATATTGAACGCTAAATTGGCTGCTTAAAGGTTATGGACGCCTATATCCCAAATATCTGGTGAAAGGAGTATTGCAATGAAAATAACCGACTCAGAAGTTATAAAGAACGGAGAAAAGGATCTGATCGATGCGATTACTGCTGATCTTGACTGGGCTGTAATCGAAGAGATTTTTTTGAAAGAGCATAACCTTGGAATAGAGGAGGATATTGAATTTAAAAGGGGTGACATCGTCTCATCTAATAATCAGATCGCCTACAAGTTAGAATTTGAGGTAAAGGTTAATCTATCCATTCTCCTGGATAGAAACGGGGACTATCTGTCAATAGCGATTTCCGGCGATAAGGACACAATAGAACCTGAAGATGCAATAAAGAATGGATCCGATAATATACACGACAGCAACAATGGAACCCTACTAGGGGAGGATAATAGGGATATGGATCAGGGTGATCTAAATGATAAGACCCCGGAAAATGATCTAATGGAAATGGAGTTGCAGGTTGGAGAAATAATGGAAAAAATATCCAGTGAACAGGGTTCTTCGAATGAAAATAGATGATATTTGCATCGAGATGGGGTTACCGTCCGTGATTCTATTCCTTATTGATACAATGGATAAAACTGATGGAAGAAAATTCCGAAAAAACAGCCCAGGTCAGTAAAGAAAAAAAAGAAGAGGCAAAGCAAGAAGATCAGTCTCTCAAGGAGGTTATGTTCCCATTCGATGAGGCCTTAGGAAACCATATCGAAAGGCTTCTCGGTACCAGACACGGTATCAAGGAATTACAAATGAACCTTTTTACTGTCTCATGCCTTGTCATGATTGCTACCAGGGAAACCGAGATAGAAAGTTTTCCATACCTTCCTCCCCAGCGCTATACACATGAAAAATTATTGGAAGAAATGGCTGAAATCAGTATCCAGCCTGTCGAAGGCCTTGAATCGGGAATTCATGATATGATCGAAAAAGGTTACATCGAAGTCACGGATGACGGTAGATTTTTCGCGAAGGAACCTACCATAAGCATGGCGCAACTAATTGATCGAATCTTTCCCCAGATGCCAGGACTTAACCTTGTTGCCTACCTTGGCCAGATGATTGATGAAGCCACGGCAGGGCGAAAGGAAATCGAGACCGCGGTAAGCCAGTTCAACCAGATGCTGGAAATGCACGGTATTCCCATAAAGAAAGCGACCGGACAATCCGGATCCAGTAAAAAGCTTTATCCCCATCTCAAAGCGAGCCAGACTCCTCTTCAAAAAATTTCTAAAAAACACCTTGTTACGGATTCAAGACCAAAGGACATATTCAGTCAACTACAGACCAGGACCTATTCCACCCCTCCAATCAAAGCGACAGTTCCTGGTATAGATACGGACCAAACAAATACCGCAATAAATGAGTCTGAAAATCCCTTATCCGGAGAGTCCCCCGAAACCGGACAATCATTCGATCCCCTATCGGAAATGGAAGATCAGTCCCCGGAGATGCCCTTTGAGCATCAGGAAAAAATAGCGGATGATAGACCGGAAACCGTTTATACCGACGATGAATACGGGATTTCGTCACAACCGTCCTCCGATTCATTACCGGATGTGCCAGGGGGGGAGACAGCCGCTATACAACCCCTGGAAGATTCCATTTTATCCCGGGAAGGGGATAAAAACGCGGTCTCATTTGAAAAGACCATTTATACCGATGATGAGGATATTGAGAAAAAGATCGCTGCCTTTGAAGAGCAATTAGGAATGACATGCCCTCTTTGCGGGACCGCCGGAATTAGGGCCAATGAGACGGCGAGAGGGAAATTATACTATCACTGTACAAATGATGAATGCAATTTTATTAGCTGGGGGAAACCTTTCTATGTTGCCTGTCCCCAATGCTCCAATCCATTTTTAGTGGAGGGATCCAACAGTGCCGGAAAAGCTATCCTGAAGTGCCCCCGGGCCACGTGTCACCACTGGCAGAATTTTCCCTGGGATGAAGTAGACGATATTTCCGAAGATCAACAGGAATCTTCGAAAGCACCGGTCGTTAAACAGAAACAGCGAAGAAGGGTAAAAAGGAGAAGAAAGGTCGTCCGAAGAAAAAGATAAGATTAACCGCCACCGATAAATTTAATTTGATATAAGCTTTTCCTTTGATACAAACCCGTATTCAGCCAATAAGGCCATTGCCTGATTGTCTATAAGATCGAATCTTTCCAATGTCTCCGGAAGGGGAACCGCTTCGGATGAATAGCCTTTTTCCTCATAAAGCGCATCACAGAGTCTCTGATAGGCCTCATGCCGCAAATCCATGAGCAACTTATGGCGTTCCCTTTGATCCTTCGGTAATGCCTTCTCCCCTACCTGCTCTTTCAGCCATGTATCATAATAATCGGCTCTATCCTGGTATTCATTAAGATATACCGGACCCATAGCCCTGGGAGGAATCTGATCACTCGATCTTGTCCCCTTGCCATGACGAAGATTTATCAATTTCTGCAATAGCTGTAGCCGCTCTGAATCATGAAGAATATCCTTCACGGTCTTTTGGCATCCCACGGTTGAGTTGAGATATTGAACGTAGTACTCGAGGGTGGGATAATTCTGTGCAGGGTTATCCGTGTTTGCGGCTTCTGGATGTCTTACGTCTATCCAAGGTAATTTGCACAAACCGACCGCGTTGAACCAGGTTCGAATCAGGGGAAACCATTTTAAAGCGGCCGCCTTCATCTCGAAGGTGGGAATCTCCTTGTGGACCTGGTCAATAAAAATCAGCCAGGCCTCATCATGCTGGGGACCCTTAAGGGCGAACCCGTACCCCCCCTGCTGGGCCAGGGATTCCTTGCAGATGTACATGGAAAATTCGAGTCCC